>JAESUN010000377.1 GCA_016763045.1 Opitutaceae bacterium
AGGATGATCCCTTTCTTTCGCCTTCCTGTTTCCCCTCCGAAATAGCCGCCAAAAGTTCGTATCTGTTTTCTGAATTCCCTGAAAACGGAGGACATGTCGGATTTGTCGAATTCAACAACAATAAGACTTATTGGCATGAAGCCCGTATCCTTTCATTTTTTTCCTCGAGCGAGGGTGCATTTTGTTGTTGTGCCAAACTACATTGAGCGTTTCACAAGATCTTTCTTGTCCGTATTTTTTGAAAAAAACATAATCCAAAAAATGAAAAATTTGTTATTTAGTCCTAAAACGATCTGTTGCTCGTTTTCGAAGATGGCTTTTGCGTTATGCGCCCTGGCTTTATCAGCCACAATTGTTTGCGCCGATACGGTCACAACAAAAGATGGCTCTGTTATTAAGGGGAAAATACTCTCTTCAAGTGATGGAATTATCCAAATTGAAACAACCTTTGCTGGAATCGTCAGCATTTCTCAAGATGAAGTAATCTCCTTCACTAGTGACGAACCTCTTTTTGTTGAACTGGTAGATGGAAACACCTTACTCGGCACCGTCTCTCCCTCAAAAGAAGGATTGAAGATTAATGCGTCAAATGGCGACTTTCAGACAGAGACGAACGCCGTTACCGAGATCTGGCGAGAAGGAGATGAAAGCCCCAGTGAGAAAAAACAAAAAGCCGAAAGAGAAGCTCTGAAAAATAAGTGGGCCTACGATGCAGCAGTCAACATCGGTGGAAGTAGTGGAAATAGCGATCGAAGCAATTTTGGAGTCGCGTTTAAAGCAACCCGATCCGGACCAGATGACACCTTAAAATTCTACACCAGCATCGACCAAGCGGAAGAGAGCGGAACAACCACCGCTAACGAAATCAAAGGTGGCATTGATTACTCCCATGTTATTTCTGAAAAAACGTCTTGGTATGCTAGAGTCGAACTGGAATCAGACGAAATCGAAGCGATTGATCTACGTACAACAACTGCTTTTGGTATCGGGTATAATCTTATCAATACAGACGTTCAGACACTAGAAGTCCGAGCTGGTCTCGCTTATCGGTACGAATCATTTGACAATGGAACCAATTTTGATTCTCCAGGATTGGATTTTGGGCTGAGCCACACCTACGCTTTTGCGCCATGGGGATCTCTCATCAATGAGTTGACCTACAACCCTACCTTTGATGACTTCGGAAATTATCGTATCACGCATGAGTCTTCGTTTGAAATGCCTATTTCCACCGGAGAAATGTGGAAAATGCGAGTAGGATTGTCTAGTGATTATAGCAGTATTCCCGCACCAAGTAATGAAAAAATGGATACTAAATACTTTGTCCGGCTCCTTCTCAACTGGAAATAATTCCCTAATTCTTCAAGCCTCGCTCAAATATATGAGCGAGGCTTTTTTGTGAATATTTCTCTTTTACCCCTCACCCCACGAAGAGCTCTTTTACAATGACACCTGTGAGGCCAAAATGGCCTCAAATCGAGAGAGGAGTCTCTCTAAAGTCTTTTCGGAAAATATATTTATTCTGTGGGAATCAACAAAGCCTTCTCTTTCGGCATGCGCCATGAAATCAATCAATGAGTCATAAAATCCATTTTGATTATAAATCCCACAGGCTTTTTTATGAACTCGCAGATGCGACCAGGCCAACATTTCAAAAAGCTCATCGTAAGTGCCTACACCCCCAGGAAGAATGATAAACCCATCGGATAAATCAGCCATTTTCTGTTTTCTGGCCGACATTGACTCTACAACGTACTGTTCTGAAAGTCCTTGATGAGCAGCTTCCAGATCTTGGATGACCTCTGGGATGACACCGATCACTTCCCCTCCACACGCAAGAGCTGAGTCCGCGACTGCCCCCATCAACCCATTCTTAGCTCCTCCATAAACAAGGCCTATACTTCGCTCGGCAAGCTTCTTTCCCAGCAGTTTTGCCTGCTCAAGATACTCTCTAGAATGCCCAGATCGTGACCCGCAATAGACACACAATCGTTTACGATTCATAACTACGGGTCTTCTTGATAGGCAAAAAAGGAAATCGGCCGATCAAGAGAAAAGAAATTATTCTTCGCTCTCTCCTGACGCTGGAAGAACTTTTAAGATGGAAGTGGCTCTACTTGCCCAGATACCTACTGGCATTAATTCCAAAACAGCATTCAAGTAGCTTCGCGCGAGTTCGATATCACCCTTTTCGCGAGAAAGACTGGAAAGATGATAATAGGCTTCGCATCTGACTGTATCTACGCCCAAATTTTCATCGCCAGCCAAATCCTCTAGCAAGGATGTTCCTTGCGAATCAACTCCTGATTGAATCAGAGAAATAGCCTGCCCCAATCGACCTCGGGCACCGAGTGCTTTTTCCTCCAATTGCGTGATAGCCTTTTCGTAATCGGCAGCAGCTTTGGTAAATTCTCCCGCTTTATAATTTTCATCAGCTACTGTCAAAAGAGCGACTCCGCTCAAAGAATGCCCTCTGTATTTTTTGGCAAAAGACCTTTTTGCTTCAGCTGTTGTTGCTTCAGCATATGCATCCTGAATTGATTGCTGCCGACCACTCGAAAGAACACCCATTACTTCCCGTCCGATAATCAGTAAGATAATCGCAACAATGAGGATAAGGATGAGCTTTCGATTTTGCTCCCAAAAAGCATAGATACGATCCTCCACACCTGGAGTCACATATTGCTCATCAACCGCTACAAAATTGCGGTCATCACCTTTCATTTTATTTTTAGCAGACTTTTCTTCGGACATGGGATCTTTAATAAATGGAACGAGCCAACCTTAGGCTCAATCGATAAAAACACATAGTTTTAGCATTCCATCAAATGTTTAAAGCGAAAAAAACGCACAACCGAATCAATCAAAAACAACTGTCTTATTTCCATAAACCAATATTCGGTTGTCCAGATGCCAGCTAACCGCCTGTCCCAACACGGTTTTTTCCAAATGACGGCCTTTGCGAATCAGATCCTTCACATTATGACGGTGTGAGATTCGAATCACATCCTGATTAATGATCGGACCATCATCGAGAACCTCTGTCGCATAATGCGCAGTTGCTCCCGTCAATTTGACTCCCCGAGAATACGCTTGATGATAGGGTCGGCCTCCAGCAAACGCTGGCAAGAAAGAATGGTGGATATTGATCACTGGGATCTCGATCGCTTTCAGAAAAGGGCCGGACAAGACCTGCATATAGCGAGCTAGAACCACGATATCTGCCTTTAACTCCCGAAGAAGCTCCAATTGTTTCTTTTCGGCCGCCTCTTTTGTCTCACGCGTAACAGGGATCACATGATAAGGAATCCCATAAGAAGCAGAGGTTTCCTGCAAATCACCATGATTGGAAATAACTCCTACAATATCGCAGTTAAACTCCTCCGCCTTCCATCTCAGAATAAGATCATGAAAACAATGATCCATCTTGGAAACCATTATCACCATCTTTACCCGTTTGGCCGAATTGGCCACTTTTGCACTCATCCCAATCTCAGATGCAAACTGCCGAAAGGCTTCTTCTTCCGCCGCAATATCCACATTTTGGGGGATCCATTCAATTCGTTGAAAGAAAATACCCGCTTCCTGATCATGATGCTGATCTGCATGTATGATATTACCTCCCCTTTCAGAAATATGACTGGAGACACGAGAAACAAGACCAGGAATATCTCGGCCAGAAAGGAGCGCTACAATTGTTGGAGCTTTATTTATCATATACAGTTGTGTTGCTGCCGTATGATTGAAGAGAACGAACCGTCAAAGGCTTTTCTTTCAAGGTCGAAATGCCGTTCAAAGCGGCAAATGCTCCCGTGATGGTTGTCATTATACAAACGCCATTGGCGTAAGCAACGGATCGAATCACATTCTCATCTCTACGAGGAACCATTCCTGAAGGGGTGTTGATGATCATGTTCATTTGCCCATTTTTAATCATATCCACGACATTAGGTCGTCCTTCATCCAATTTGTGCAAAGCTTTCGCATCCACTCCGTTTTCAGAGAGGATCTTCGCCGTTCCACTGGTTGAAAAAATACTAAACCCCAAAGCCGCGAGTTTGCGGCCCAGCTCTATCGCTGCATCCTTGTCGCTGTTTTTGACACTGAGAAAAACATTTCCACCAGTCGGAAGAGCGGGTTTCGCCGCCATTTGCGTCTTCGCAAAAGCAATGCCCAAATCCTCGTCCATCCCCATCACTTCTCCAGTGCTACGCATTTCCGGCCCTAGCGCAATCGATGAGCCAGGAAATCTAACAAAGGGGAAAACCGCTTCTTTCACACACCAATGAAGAGGAATGTGCTCCTTAGTA
>JAESUN010000378.1 GCA_016763045.1 Opitutaceae bacterium
GACGATGCGGTTTGGCACCTCGATGTCGGCTCATCACATCCTGGGGCTGGAGAAGGTCCCAAGGGTTCGGCTGTTCGCCGATTAAAGTGGTACGCGAGCTGGGTTCAGAACGTCGTGAGACAGTTCGGTCCTCTATCCGCTGTGGGCACAGGAAATTTGAGGGGTTCATTCCCTAGTACGAGAGGACCGGGAATGACGGACCGCTGGTGTTCCGGTTATGATGTCAATCGTAGCGCCGGGTAGCTAAGTCCGGAAGAGATAAGCGCTGAAAGCATCTAAGCGCCAAGCTCCTCCCAAGATAAGATCTCCCACAAGCTTCGGCTTGCTAAAGGGTCCAGGAAGACCACCTGGTTGATAGGCTAGATGTGTAAGTGCAGTAATGTATTGAGCTAACTAGTACTAATGACCCGTGAGGTTTGATTTGTAATAAAACACTATGCTTTCTAGGCGTTTGTTTTACCGACTAATATATATTATTTACCCTAAGTTGATTACTTTGGTCAGTGTTCATCGATACAGATGAATACGTTAATGACCTGCAGAATTTCTGGTGATCATAAGCGAGGTGTCCCACCCGTTCCCATTCCGAACACGGACGTGAAAGCCTTAGCTGCCGATGGTAGTGAGACGATAGGTCTTGTGAGAGTAGGTTGTTGCCAGATTTATGACCCGGATGTCCCTAAAGGATATCCGGGTCTTTTTTTGTACCCTTCAAATGCTATACTTTGTGATACAAAGTATGTTTTTTGTTAGAAAGTGCCAGTGGTTCGGTAAGTATTGAAGCAAGAAGATTTTGCTTGATCGTTTATCTCTTGATCTAGGGATCTGATTGATCGGGCCGTTAAATACTCATCTTTTGCTTTTTGAGAGGAAATGATGAAGGGATCAAAAAGGAAGAGATTACAAGGCGGTAAACGCAGTCCTTTTAAGGTTTTTCGAGCGTGAAAAATATCATGAAGGCGAGCATCTCGTCCTCAGTCTTCATTCCGTCAATGGTCACGGGGATGGGAGGATAATTCGGATTAAAAGGATTGTCCTCTGTATTATCAAATGTGCCAGTGGCGTGTATGGTGGAACCCGCTTCTATTTTTAGAGGTTCCTTAAATTGATAGAACTCCTGCCAATTAAAATCCCAGTCTTTGATTCTCACCAACGGAATGGATTCTCCGTTTGGAGAGATGGCCTTGGCTTCGAACTTTCTGCCCAGTAGGTGCATATGAGGGTTTGCTGAAAACAAATAAATATCTCTCGGGATATTTAAGGAGACTGTCAGCGTTTTGATTTCATTGGGAGCGATATCTAGAGATTTATCAAATTCGCCAATACCCGAAGACCCGATGGTGATCGCTTGGATCTTATTGCGAATGGGCTTTTTGGCGTAGCGGATTTTGATGCTGGACAGATCTTCCTCTTCGATAGCTGTGGGCGCATAATGGATTCCTAGTAGAAGGAATCCATTTTTGGGAAGATCAAATCCGATTCCTTCCGGGAATTGCATTGGGCTGGCACCTGGGACCCAGCCTGTAGCATAGAGGTGGTTTTGCTGAGGGATGTTGAAAAGAGCTACATGCTTTGGGTTGTCTAAATCGAGAAGGACTGAGAGGGCTCCTTTTCCTCCTAAGTCGATACTTTTATTTAGAGAGTAGAAACTTATATTTGCGTGGTGGACGACCTTTCGGTTGCCGGGAATGAACTCAATTGCTTCAATCGGATGAGATTCAGATCGTTCAAAGAAGATACCATAAAAAACAAAAAGGTCAGAGTTATCTCCAGGGACTATATGAGGTTTAGACATCGATAGCTCATCATCATAAACGGCTGTTAATTTTGCTTTTACTTCAGCGGGATCTATTATCGATAAATCTCCTTCTCCTTTTTGGGTACCCTGTTCAGACCAGGTTTGAATGAGGTTTATCTCTTTTTCGGTCAGTCCTCTCTCATTGGCAAAAGAACGGTAGTGAGGATCTGCCTTCCATGGAGGCATGTAGCGGGTTTGGGTGACCTCCTTAATGAATCGTAATCGTTTGACGACTTCTCTGTAGTTCGTGAGAGGGAAGGGGGCTCCTCCTCCTTCATGGTGGCAGGTGATACAGTTTTGTCTGATAATGGGAGCGATGTCTTCGGTAAAGGTGAGGATCTTTACCCCTTTCGTTCCATCCGGAGCCGAGCTTTTAAAAATAAGAAAAACTGTGATCGCGCTCACCAGCACGAGAAGAAGGCGCTTCATCGATAAAAATCAGAGAGGTAAAAAAGGAAGATGATTCGTTAACGTTGAATCATACAACCGATAGCTTTTGTTTGTTTGAGTGTGATGGGTTTGTTCTGACTAGCTTCTTCTAAGGCTTCTAACAGATAGTGTTGGGTCACCTTGGTTCGTTGACGCCCTAAAGTGATCGCCCAGTTGTCTATTTTACCTTTGTAGAGAATCCTTCCGTTGCGGTTGATGAGATAGGATTCTGGAGTAACGTTCGCATCAAGTAATTCTACAAGGTTGTTCTCAATGTCGATGAGTGTTAGGAATTTCACTTTGTATTTCTCGGAAAATATTTTGACGCTTTGAGCGGAGTCCATGCTCGCGGAGAAAACGGCGAGGACAGAAACTTCAGTCGAATCATACTTTTCGGCAATTTGATTCAATGTGAGTGTATAATTGCGGCATAAGGGGCATTCCGTAGACATGAAAACAAGCACTAAAAATTCCGAATTCTCCAGGTAAGGCTTTAGAGGAGACTGGGAGATGCTTTGACTATTGGCAGCCCAAGTAGGTGCAAGCGTCAGTAGGCTTGATATGAGGACTAGCAATGTTTCTTTTAGTCGCATTGGGCGTGAGGGATGAAATATTTTCTATCAATAAGATCGGTGATTTCCTTTTGGGGTCAATGGCAATGCGACTTTTCAAAAGAATACTGGAAGGTGATTCTTTCTACTGAGGGTCATTGCCTCAAAATCTCGATTTAAGAAAGGGCTGAAGAAGTTTTCTAGCAAAAGCAGAAATAAGATTTGGAGACAGCTTTCGAGAAGCCTACTCAGGGAGAATTTCTTTTCCGAAATAGATATTTTGAAGAGAGGAATCCGCAGTAGAAATATTTTTGAAAATATTTCTGTTACGTAAGTCTATGAGCATCAAAGATCCTCCAATATTTTAGGTGTGGAGAATCGAGTTTGACTCATCAAAACAATTGACGGTTTTTCGAAAACCCCCATATCTAGTGGTTCCCCATTCGAACAGCCACACTATCTAGTGGTTAGTAAGTAGTTAATAACTTATTATCGTATAATCTAACCAAGTCTGTTCGGTATCAACTCCCCCTTTTTTAACCATAGTCACCTTTGACGTAAGACGTTGTCGAAATGAAGAAAATTTATCAAATTGGAGCCAAAAAATTCGAGTTAGATCAGACAAAAGCTGAAGCAGCTTTTGCGGCTAAAAAGGTGATCCTTGGTCGTGATACGATGACCTTCAATTTGCTTCCGCTCAAATATCAATGGGCTTATGACTTGTATCGGACGATGAAGGCAAACCACTGGGAACCTGAAGACATTCCCATGGGAAAGGACATTGAGCAATGGAATGATCCAGGTTTTTTAAGTGAGGTGGAGAGATGGATCATTATGATGGGAGTGGGATATTTCTCAGCAGCTGAAGGTATTGTGGGTGATAATATTCAGCATGTCATTCGTGAGTTGATGACGGCTCCAGAGCTTAAGCTTGTTTTAGGCCGTCATGCTCATGAGGAAAATATTCATGCAGATTCTCTTCTCTATATGATCAGTTCATTGGGGATTAATCCGCATGAATGTGAAGCGATGTTTGAAGATGTTGAGACGATTCGAAAAAAGAATGAATTTGTTACGAACATATCTCGTGATTTACGGAGGGATCTTGATTTAACAAAGCTGGAGAATAAACAGCTCCTCGCCAGAAATATGTTTGTTTTTGGACAATGTATGGAAGGGACCCAATTTTACGGTCTTTTCGGTATGATTTTATCTCTTTACCGGCAGAATAAATTCCCCGGGATCGGACAGATGTTCCGTTATACTTTGCGGGATGAGTCCAATCACATCGAACTCTTACGGTCTCTCTTAATGGAGTTGATAGAGGAGAATCCAGAGATTTGGACTCCTGAGTTTAAAGAAGATCTCCGTGAGCAAATGAGAACTGCAGTGAAACTGGAAAAGGAATTTATCAGTGATTGCTTACCTGTGAACTCCTTAGGCCTTCGGGCAGAAGACTTTCTTCAGTATATTGACTTTATTGCAGACCGCCGGTTGGAGGGAGTGGGTCTGGAGAGGTTATCTGAAGGAGTTACGAACCCACTGCCTTGGTTGGCAGAAATGATGGACATCCAGAAGGAACAAAACTTCTTCGAAGGTCGTGTTACCGAGTATCAGAAATCGTCTGCATTGGATGCGGTCGATGATGATGATCTTTAAAAAAACTACCCAAATCGAATCTAATTCACCCCTATACCACCTTTAATTATGATTAATCTCCACCTGGAAGAGGACCTCGCCCTCAAGCGCTTTGTTACAACACCCAAAGAGCAGAAACCCAGTTTTAATTGGCGAGGGGTTGTTGAAGCGGAGCCCTCAGACCAGTCAGAGATAAAAATAATCTGCCCACAGGGAGACGAGAGCTTTGATATCAAAGAGGTTGTTAACACTATTGGAAAAGCTCTCACCAACGTGCTCCTGTCACGACAAGAGAAGGATATTTTCACTGAAGAAAATAAACAATGGGTTGAGCAAATTTCTCGGAAAGTTGGAGAGAATCTATTGACCCAGGCAGATGCGAACATGCCAGTGAGGGTCGGACTGAATGACCTTTATATTATTATAGAGAAGACTTTGGTTGAGCATAATGCCTTTGATGTGGCTAAGAGTATTCTCTTGGATCGCTCGAAGAAAATGACGACTGAGTATGCGCAATCAGCAGTGGCAATTCGTTTGATTCGCCGCAATGGACAGGTTGTTCCCTGGAATGAAGCAAAGATTGAAATAGCTGTGCGGAAGGCATTTCTTTCGTTGGAATTGGATTCCTCACCTGCTGCGGAAGTGGCGCTTCGAGTGACAAAGCGTCTAATGAGGATTCGACAGGCTTTTATCCATATCGAGGAAGTTCAGGATATGGTCCAGGAAGAGCTCATGAGAGGTGGGCACTTTAAGGTCGCAGCTCATTACATCATTTATCGCGAAAGAAGAGCGACGTATAGGGAAACCGAGGAAGATGTTGAGGCAGAAGTACCGGAGCAGAACTCCATGGTGGTGGTTAACCTGCCAGATGGAGAATCTCATTTCTGGGATGGCACTGATTTAAAGAAAAGAATCGAATTTGCCTCTATTGGATTAACGCTTTGTCTGACTGTGGATGAAATTGAGGTGGAATTACGCCGCTCCATTTTTGATGAAATTACAGAAGACCAGCTTAGGGATACCATTGTTCTCAATGCGAAGACTTTGATGGAAAAGGATGCTGATTTTGCCAAATTTGCAGGTCGGATTCAGTTGTCCTATATTTATGAAGAAGTTCTGGGGTGGGATTTGATTAAGGATGGTATTGGGAGTCTAAAGTCTCTGCATCAGAAGTATCTGAAAAAGTATCTGAAGCATGGGGTTTCTATTAAGCGGTTGAATCCGAAACTATTGGACTTTGATCTCGAGAGATTAGCATCTGCATTGGATTCGTCTGCGGACTTGGAATTTGATTTTCTGGGAATTCAAACTCTCTATGATCGCTACTTGATCGTTGATAAGGTTTCAACTCCTTCAAGGCGGATCGAGACTCCTCAGATTTTCTGGATGCGTGTGGCCATGGGATTATTTGTGGGAGAAGAGCAGGATGCTGAGAGCAAGATCATTTCTCTTTATGAACTTTATAAGAGCAGGCGATTCTGTTCTTCTACGCCAACTCTCTTTAATTCGGGTACACTTCATTCACAGTTGTCTTCATGCTATCTCTATTGGGTGGACGATTCAATCGAAGGCATCATGCAAAGAGGGATTGCCGAGAATGCGTATCTCTCAAAATGGGCTGGCGGCTTAGGTGGTAGCTGGACATCCGTTCGTGGAACGGGGGGCTATATCAATGGAACCAACGGTGAAAGCCAGGGAGTTATTCCTTTCCTCAAATTGCACAACGATCAGTTGGTAGCAGTGAATCAGGGTGGGAAAAGGCGTGGTTCGGGATGTGCTTATCTGGAAACCTGGCACAATGACTTGTATGAATTTCTAGAGTTACGCCGAAACACAGGGGATGAGCGTAGACGTTGTCATGACATGAACACTGCGAACTGGATTCCTGATTTGTTCATGAAGCGAATGGAGGCTCGCGAGCCTTGGACGTTCTTCCGGTCCTGTGAGGTGCCAGACTTACACGAGACTTACGGGAAAGAATTCGAAACAAAATATGTCGAATACGAACGTCTTGCGGAAGAAGGAAAAATTTTTGGAAAAAAAGTTGAGGCAATTGAGGTCTGGAAACGAATCCTAAAGATGCTCTTTGAGACAGGTCATCCTTGGATTACTTTTAAAGATCCATGTAACATTAGAAGTCCTCAGGATCATGTCGGAGTTATCCATAGTTCAAATTTGTGCACCGAGATTACGTTGAATACAGGCAAAGATGAGACGGCTGTTTGTAATCTTGGTAGTGTGGTTCTGGATTCACATTTGGATGACGAAGGGAATATCGATCATGACAAACTGAAGGAGACGATTCGCATCGCAGTGAGAGCTCTGGATAACGTGATTGATATCAATTTTTATCCGACAGAAGCGGCGCGTCGTTCGAATGAACGGCACCGTCCTATCGGGCTGGGTGTGATGGGCGTGCAAAATGCTCTCTATCGTCGTGGCGTTTCGTTCGCATCGCAGGAAGCTGTTGAATTTAATGATGAATTCATGGAGGCGATTGCGTATTACGCTTATGAAGCTTCCAGTGACCTTGCGGGGGAAAAGGGCACTTACTCGACTTATAAGGGTTCAAAATGGGATCGTGGATTGTTACCTCAGGATTCTCTGGATCTTCTGGAAGAAGCACGGGGTGTTTCTTTGGATGTTCCACGTGGAGGCAAAATGGATTGGACACCAGTCAGGGAAAAAATTGCTCGGCAGGGAATGCGAAATTCCAATGTTCTGGCTATTGCTCCGACGGCAACGATTTCGAATATAACAGGGACCTCACCATGTATTGAACCCGCTTATAAAAATCTTTTTATGAAGAGTAATCTTTCGGGAGAGTTTATCGTTTTAAATCAATTTTTGGTACGCGATTTAAAAGAGCGTGATCTTTGGAGCCAAGAAATGGTGGATAATCTCAAATACTTTGATGGAGCCTTGGGTGATATTGAAGAAATTCCTGACGATTTGAAAAAGAAGTACCTCACGGCATTTGATATCGATTATAATTGGTTTATCGATTCAGCTGCCAGACGCCAAAAGTGGATTGACCAATCCCAGTCGGTGAATCTGTTCTTGGGTAATCCTGATTTGAAAGTCCTTTCTCATATGTATCGCGCGGCTTGGCGAAAGGGCCTTAAAACAACTTATTATTTACGGACACTTGGTGCTTCAAATATCGAAAAAGCAACAGTAGATGTAAAAAAAGTTGTCAAAGGCAGTATGGCCGGGGCTCAGTCTGGAGAGAAGACATATACAGATGCTGAAAAGGTGGCTTGCAGCATTGAAGCGATGCGCAATGGAGAAGAGTGTGAAGCTTGCCAATAAAAGCTGAGAATTCGTTCCTCTAAAATTTATCCGAAAGCTCCGTTTTTTAACGGAGCTTTCCTTTTTAAGAATGGGGTGATTCGATCGAGAAATGTATTTTCCGAATTGAGCTTGTTGGGTGCTTTCAGATAAATTTGATTCCTCTCAATTGTGAAAAAACTGATTTTCATACTTATAATAATAGGGGGTTCCCTTGTTGGCGGCGGCTATCTGGCCGCGATTCTTCTCGTGGATCGCTTGACGGAGGAGGCCCTTCAACGCCTTGAACGGATTTCATCGGTAAAAGGAGTCAGTTTGAAAGAGATTCGAGTAGAGGAATCTTCAATTGCTTCTTTGGGCTCAGTACATTGGGAAAATATAGATGGTTTATTGGGACTCTCTCTCGGTACGATGGAAGCAGGACGTCCTAGAGAGTTTCGTTTTAAGATTGGCAAACTTTCCTGCTCAATCGTAGATCCTTTGCTGAGGCGTGTCGCCTTTGAGGCAAAGGGTATTCAGCTGGAGTCTTTGGGAAAAGTTGTCAGTGGTTCGAACTCTCTGGTGAATGATGACTTTCGGGAGAGTTTGACTGATGGAGAATTGAGCGTGGAAATAGATATGGATCTATTTCACCCCAAAGAAAGCTTACGAAGGGGGTTGGTTTCCTTTTTCGATTTGTTAAAGAATGGTCGGGCCGATATTTTAGCCGACGTGCATGGAACGGCCTCTTTCATGGTTGGAGATCTCCGACAGACTGCTCATATTCTTTCGACTGCATTAGGGCAACAAACTGTCATTTTTATTGATCGAAGTGATATTGAATCCATTTCCAAGAGTTATTCTCAACGTCTGACGGAAGGGGAGATCGATTTAGTTGCGACTCATCCACTGCAGGCGCCGACATTTTACGGATAAAGGAGTATGCGAACAGGATGGCCCTAAAGGCATCTCAAGGAGAACGGCAATTCCCCAAGGATGCGTATCGGCATGTTTTATGGAGTTTTCTCTTAACGAAACAATTCGGCGGAGAGTCTGCAGAAATGGTCACGGATGCCCATGAGGTAGGCGCTACCTATGAGTCCTCACCTCTGGCGATCAGGATGGATTATCATAACAATGCTGTTGGCCGACGTTATGCCGGATCTGGGATCAAAGAAGAAGAACTTCTTTCTCTTGTTCTAACTGGACCTCTTGTTCAGAAAACTCCGTAGTCGGACCTTTCGTGGAGGAAATAGGTCCGTTAATTGTCCTAGAATAGTCTTTTTCAAAGAAACTTTCTATTGCAAAGTATGAGAGAAGACTATCTTCTGGTCATATGTTGGATGGTTCATTTGCCACCTCTTTTTTGGATTTAAACAGAGTTTATCATGAGCCAAAACGCTTAGCGTTGGTATCGGCATTGGCAACAGTGATGTCTGGATTGTCTTTTAGTCAGTTAAAAGAAATTTGTGATCTATCGGACGGAAATCTCAATCGGCATTTGAGGGTGTCGGAAGAAGAGGGGATTGTGATGAGTCGTAGAGATTCGAATGCATCTCGACCCAAAAAAATCATTTCTTTGACGGGCACTGGGAGGGATGGCTTTGCCCGGTATCTCAAGGCTGCAGAAGAAGCTATCAAAGTGGCTTCAATGGCTCTCTCAGGTGAATTGCTCCCTGTGGAAGAAGTAAAGGTCGAGAGTTCGATCGTAGAGGAGCATTACCAGATCCTTTAGTGCCTACGACTGTGGGTCGTCCGAGAATGAACATCCAGGTAACTATTCGGCTTCTCTATTGACTGAATCCATGAAAAAGCAAAAGGCCGCATACGGCTATGCTCAACGAATTTTCCTAGCTGTTGAAAATAAAGAAGATGAGGCCAAAAAGGACAATTGCTCCAATGGTAAGAAAGATTCCTTCCCATTTGGTATCCCATCTTGTTTTCTGAAGTGCCTTGTTTAGTTCTTCGGCAGGTTCGGAATAGAGGTGATGACCACAATGTGGGCATTCTCCGTGGAAATGCCTGGAGGTGGTTTTCTCCATATGTGTCAGTCCGATTACTTCAATAGCGGGTCTGGAGGTGGTTTCATCTTGGTCAGGTGTTAGCCTTGGGATGACATCTTCTTTGCAGTAGGGACAGTAGGTTTGGGCAGGATCTGTTAAATCTGGGGTATTCATCACAGTTTCCTTTTAAAGGGTGACATTTAGATAACAGAGTAAATTTGAAATGTCAAAGCTCCCTTGTTTTTCTCGGGATCCTCTTTTTCTAAAAGATAGATGTTATGCTATTTAGAGAATTCAAAATCTGCCGATTAAAGAGTTTCAGTTTACTCCCATTATATGGGAGTTTGGGTAGCATAAATAGCATAGGCGGGTTGTCTAGGGGTAGATGGCCCGCCTTTTTTATTCTTTTTTCCGCGTTTTCTTTCGGAGTTGCTTTATCTCCCTTTCGATAGGCACCAAGACATTTTTCTCCATTCGGTCGATAAACAGCATGCCATTGAGGTGATCGACTTCATGCATAATACATCGAGCCAGTAGTCCGTTACAGGATATTTGATGTGGGTTTCCATCGATATCTTGAAAATTGACCTGGATTGCATCGGGTCGAATGATTTCTCCTCTGATTCCGGGAAATGAAAGACAACCTTCTTCGTAGATTGTCACAGGTTCTGGGGTCGTGGTGATCGTTGGATTGATCATTACCAGTGGCATAATGAGATCCATTGGAGGGGTGCTTCCATCGAAAGTGTATGTAAATTCTGCTTCGGCCTCACGGAGATCGATGACACAAAATTGCAGTGCTTTGCCTATTTGTTGAGCCGCCAATCCAATTCCTTCTGCTTCGTACATCGTTTCGATCATGTCCTTAGCCAACTGGGCGAGGGACGGATCAAAGGATGAAACGTTTTTTCCTTTTTTACGAAGAATCGGATCTCCATAATAAACAATTTTCAGGATAGCCATATCAAAGGGGCTAGGCTAGCTCTCAAAGAATGCCCGGGGCAAATACAATTGTAGCCGAAAACGATTATCTCTTAAGGTAAGGAGGATATGGGATCTGATCATATGAATGTTACTTTGCCGGTTCGGGGTAAGACTGATCGACCGGACATTATCTGGATCATTACCACTCAGTGGAGAGGGCAGGCGACTGGTTATGCCGGAGATCAGAATGCGCACACACCTTTTTTGGATCAATTATCATTGGAATCCGCTAATTTCCCAAATGCTTATAGTAATCATCCTTTTGGATCTTTTGCACGGGCCTCATTGTTGACGGGACGCCTTTCTCCGCGAAATGGTGTGAGTGATTATTTTGACCCTTTGCCAGAGAATGCCCGAACCATCGCACATGAGCTCAGGGAGTCTGGCTATCAGACCGGGTACATAGGGAAATGGCATTTATATAAGAGAAGTC
>JAESUN010000379.1 GCA_016763045.1 Opitutaceae bacterium
GAGCATTCCCTGCTCACCTCTTCCGGGTGGAACAAAAAGATTCACCAATTCGAGCCATATTGCACATTTTCCAATTGACAGACCACTAGCTCCAGAGGATTTTTTGCCTCTTCTTTGTGGTGGCTATAGCTCAGTTGGTTAGAGCACCTGATTGTGATTCAGGGGGTCGCCGGTTCAAATCCGGTTAGCCACCCCACCTTTCTCTGAAAGGTCTCAAAAAAGACAAAACAAGAGAGAGATAAGAAAAAGAGCTCTCGTTATCGTTTATCAGAGCCTTAATACCTTCCACTCTCACAGGGAATGCCTTATCTCCAAATAAGAGGCAGATGAATTGAGAAACGGCACCCTCCTCCCATCTGGCTATCGACAGTGACGTGACCACCATGAGCAATTGCGATATGCTTAACAATCGCTAAACCTAAGCCCGTTCCACCAAGCTTATGACTACGGCTCTTATCAACTCTATAAAACCTCTCAAATAACCGGGAAAGGTGTTCTTTAGGGATTCCGGGACCTTCATCGCAAACATCTATCACTATTTCTTTCTCGGCTTGTATTGCCGATATTTCAACGTGAGTGCCCGGTTCACTATACTTAACAGCATTATCGATCAGGTTAACAATCGCTTGCTCCAGCAGTGGCATATTAATCTCCCAATGCATTCCCGGAGCACACGAAATTTCTAATGAGATATTTTTTGCATCCGCTATATCCCTACAGATATTCACTGCATTTTCGAGCAAATCATCAATCTGTCCGTTCTGAAACTCTATCTCATTCTTCCCCGCTTCGTGCTCAAGATTAGATAAAACCATGAGATCATCTACAATGGCCTGAAGTCGTATCGTTTGTTTCCTTATGATTTCGATAAAACGCTGCTGGTCCTCCTTTTCCTCTACTGGACGATCAATCAGAGTATCCACGAATCCTCGGATGGAGGTGATAGGAGTTTTAAGCTCATGGGACACATTGGCCACAAAATCTCGGCGCATCATCTCCATTTTCCGCAAACTGGTAATATCATTTAAGACGATCAAGGCACCTATTCGACTCTCGTTCTCACCATGAAGCACCGTGCCATGCGTTTGAAGATAACGATCATTTTGGCTCAAGAAGATTTCTCCTTCCACCACATCTGTGGTCTCAAGGGCCGTCTCAATTACAGCCAATATATCCGCATTTCGAATAACCTCTGCGACATCCCTTCCAATTGACGCAGCTCCGTCTACCTGAAAAAGAGTTTCCGCAGTTTTGTTAAGTTTTATGATCCGCTTTTCTGGATCAACTGCGAGAACCGCCTCCACCATACACGAAAAAAGAGCACTTTGTTCATCCCGCTGACGAGTAACAGTATGAATCCTTTCATTCAACTGAGTGGCCATCTTCCCCATCGCATCTGCCAGAACATCTATTTCAACAACATCGGATGACGGCATCTCTTGTTGCAGATGCCCCTGCCCAAATGATTCAGCAACTTTTCGGATCCGATCCAACGGCTGACTGATCTTCCGCGCAACCAACATCGTGGCGAGCGCAGCGATACAAGCGACAACCAGCCCAAGCCAAAACAAGCGGCGCCACATCGTTTCCAAAGATTCATCAATCTGAGCCAGAGAAAGCGAAGCCCTCACACTTCCGGCATTCTTCGTATCTTTGATAAATGGGACTGCAACATACAGCAGATCCATCTGTACTGTTTTGCTAAATCTCTTTTTCACGGAAACGTATCCATTAAGTGCCTGCTGAAATTCAGGACGATTACCGTGATCATCCATCTTCTCAGGGTTTGTTTCAGAATCACCTACAACCTTTCCAGAAGGAAAAACAACAGTGAAGCGATAACCAGAAGAGGCCCCAAGCGATTTACAAACCCCATCTATTTCAGATTCAGAAACTGTTTGTAATCGATCGACCGCCATGTAAGCAGCTGACTTCAGTTCACTTTCAGTATGTTTATAGTGGAAGTCTCTAAACATTTCAGAGGAAAACCACCCCACCGCCGCGATAGAAAACAACGCGATGATCAGGTAAGAAGGATAGATCTGCCAAATTAACAGTTTTTTCTTCTTACCCATCACTCCTTTAGCCGGTAACCCACTCCTCTGACGGTTTCAATATACTTTCCGGCTCGCCCAAGTTTTTTTCGAAGACCAACAATTTGGACATCAATGGACCGATCAGTTACGGGATAGTCTTCTCCTCTTACCGCATTGACAATCTGATACCGGGTAAAAACCCAACCCGCTTTCTTCGCCAGAGTATAGAGTATCTGAAATTCGCTAAAAGTGAGTTCAATGGATTTCCCTTCGACTCGGACTTCCCGCTTCATCGGGTTTATTTCTATTTCATGTACTCGAAGAATTTCCAATGTCTCCTCCTTCGAATTTGAAACAACCCGAAGAGCCGATCGAACTCTCGCCACCAACTCTTTAGGTCGAAATGGTTTTGTAATATAGTCCACCGCCCCAAGTTCCAATCCCGTCACGATATCCGACTCCTCTCCTTTGGCCGTCACCATTAGCACAGGGATTGATTGCGTCTTTGTATCCGCTTTCAAACGTCGGCAAACATCTAGACCATTGATCTCCGGAAGCATCAAATCCAAGAGGATTAAAGCAGGTAGCTCTTTCGAAACTTCCTGCAGAGCCCTCTCTCCTGAATCAGCTTTTCGTATCAAATATCTTTCTTGTTCCAAATTAAAGGAAATCAACTCCATGATATCCTCGTCATCTTCAACAATCAGTATCTTCTCTTTTGCCATTTTAAACGCCTCTACTTTTCTTTATTAAAATCAGGTATAGCTTTCCGCTTTGTGACGAACGATATCTCCTTTGATCATATAAATCACATCTTCCGCGATGTTGGTAGCATGGTCTGCGATTCGTTCAAAATGCCTGGAAACAGATAAGAGATGAATCAATACACTCACATTCCCGACACTTTCTTTAATTAAGGATTCAACCTGCTCATGCATCTCTCTATTCATCTCATCCACCTCATCATCCGATGCACAGACGAAGAAAGCAAGATCTGCATCCATCTCGACAAATGAATCGAGTGATTGCCTCAACATCAACATGACTTTGTCAGCCATAGTCGAGAAATCAAATGAGGCCGGAATCGCCTTTTGGACAGCAAGGTAAGAGCCTCTTTCAGCAATATTGACCGCCAGATCCCCAATACGCTCGAGATCATTGTTAATTTTCAATATCGCTACGATGAGGCGAAGATCGATCGCAACCGGCTGATGAAGAGCCAATATTTTGAGGCACTCCTCTTCGACTTCTACCTCCATTTCATCGATCTCGATATCGGAATCGATAACTTCTCTCGCACTCTTAATATCTCTGTTTTTGATAGCGCTTGTCGCTAGCTCGACTCTCTTTTCAACAAGTGCGCATAATCGTAAAAGATTACCTTTTAGTTTTCCTATTTCTTTTTGGAGATGCTCGGCCATTTTAAAATTCCTTTTTATGTGTTCCTGTAATGCGCTTAGCCAAATCGACCAGTTATATAATCTTCTGTTTGTTTCTCTTTCGGTTTGGTGAAGAGCACATTCGTCAATCCATATTCAATCAATAATCCTTCATAAAAAAACGCGGTATAGTCCGAAACACGAGCAGCCTGCTGCATATTGTGGGTGACGATAATAATCGTGTAGTCTCCACGCAGCTCTCCGATGAGAGCCTCGATACGTGCCGTTGCTTTCGGATCCAAAGCAGAAGTCGGTTCATCCATAAGTAAAATTTTGGGCTCTACCGCAAGTGCCCTGGCAATACAGAGACGCTGCTGCTGACCTCCGGAAAGACCTAAGGCATTCTGATCCAGTCTATCCTTAACCTCGTCCCACAAAGCAGCTTGTTGCAGGCTTTTTTCCACAATCTGAAACAAATTACCTTTACCTCTGATACCGTTTAAGCGTGGACCATATGCAATGTTTTCAAAAATCGACTTAGGAAACGGATTCGGTTTCTGAAAAACCATACCCACTTCTTTTCGCAAAACAGTGACATCTATCTTCTTTCCATAAATTTGATGCTGATCAAACAACACGTCTCCGGAAACATGACAACCTGGAATCAAATCATTCATCCGATTGAGTGCTCGAAGAAAAGTACTCTTTCCACAACCACTGGGGCCAATGATAGCCGTTACATGCTTTGAAGGTATCTTTATTGAGATTTTTTTAACCGCTTCATTCTCCCCATAAA
>JAESUN010000380.1 GCA_016763045.1 Opitutaceae bacterium
TGCGTGCACCACAACCTACACGTTAAAAGTTGACGCTATCAGCAGCCCAGAGCCCCTGGAAGATGAACCTCAGTCTTATATCATTGTGAATACAAGTCCGAGTATAGAAGAGTCGGATCTACATTATAAAGAAACAGTCAGTTGGGTAAAAACAGCCATCTCGGGAAACAATCTCTACGAAGCAGTCAGTCTTAAATCAGCAGATATCCTCATAGAGCTCGATTACGGGATACAAAAGCCATACAAACGCACAAGGGTCGTTGGGGACATGCAGGTCGTCAGAGAACCACCAATGATACGTACTGTTTGGGTAGAGACGTCTCACGGCCCTAGAATGACACAAGTCGTCATTCCCGGAAGACTGATAATGATTCCCTGGCAAAGAGTTTCAGTCGAAATAATTCATAAAAAATATCTTCGAATGACTGCTATCAAAAATTCGAAAAGTAAAAAATCGGATACAGATTTCGAGCACCTCTGGAGTGTTTCTGTTAGCAATGAAGACACCAACGATGATCTTCGAAAAATCTTACCCTTTATGATCTCTGTCGCGTCTGATTTTATCGGCAAAGACTCTGGAAGCGGTAAAAAAATCCGGATAAAAGAAGACGACATCGCTGTCTATCTGGTCAAAGCAGGGATGCAACCCCAAGCAAAGCCTTAATCATTCGAGAATCGATCGCTCCATTTCTTCTATTTTCTTCGAAATCCGAAGAAATTCTCCTAACGACACGGCCTGAAAAGGACACCCTCTGAGTTGATGAGGAGGGTTCCCATCGACGATCTCAGAAATGTGCCCGATACCTCCTCTTTGTAAATGCTCAAAGAAAGGCTCCATAAAACGCTGCTTAATCACCTGAAGGTTCTCCTTATGCATCTCATGGTATCGCATCCAGCCTTCAACATACGATCCCATTAACCAAGGCCATACTGTCCCCTGATGATACGCCCCGCCACGCTCCCAAACACCCCCTCTGCAAAACCCACGATAGTTCAGATCTTCGGGATCCAGAGATCTCAAACCAAGAGGTGTCAGTAGCTTCTGTTCGATCACACCTAAAACCTTTAGAGCCTTTTCTTTTTTGAGAAGAGGAAAAGGTAAGCCCCCAATAGCAAACAGTTGATTAGGACGGATCCGCCCATCGACTTCTCCTCTGCTACCTCCAGTATCAATCACATCATAGAGACATGCCGTCGCCTTATTCCAAAATTTCGTCTGAAAGGACTTTAATCCCTTTTGAAAATGAACCTCGAGAGAATCATCAGTCAAAGAACCTATCTTAAGCGCATTCAACCAGAGTGCTTGTATTTCAACCGGCTTACCAACACGAGGCGTCACAAGCATTCCTCCAATCATTGCATCCATCCAAGTCAACGATTGTCCATTCTCATTCAGCCGCAAAAGACCATCAGCCTCTACCTGAAAGCCTCGGTGTTCCCCTTCTAGACAGTTTCGTAGAACCCTCTGACCAATCTCTAAAAGTCGTTCTCTTACCGCTGAATCGATGGTTCGATTATTCACATCATAAGCAACCAGAAACTCATACGCAGCGACAATAAACCAGAGAGAAATATCCAACGGGTTCCCATTTCGACCAGAGGACAAATCCTTCGAAAGTTTTTCCGCTCCTTTCAACAAAAGGCTCTGCGCATCATCTAAATTGCCCAAAGACAAACAAATGCCCCTCATCGCAATAAAAGTATCCCTTTCTTTTTCAGCAAACAAGGGGTAACCCGCAATCAGAGACTTTTCCTCTCCGTTTTTGACCAAAAAGCAATCTGCAGACCGTTCCATTATGGATGAAAAAGCGGTCCTCCGTTTTTGCTCCACCTCTCGCCAATTCTTAACAAGATCAAGAGCAGGTTTTCGAACCATTTCTTTCGACGAAAGAGTCAGATTGTCAGCCAGAAAAACTGCGACCGCTTCTTCCTTAGATAAATCCCATTGAAGAACCCCAGGTGCCGCAAGGTCCTCCTCAAATTCTAACCCTCTTTTATGTTCTTCATCGTATTTAAAATCCAGATACCACTGAGGCTTGTGTCGATATTTCCCGTTTGAATAAACCACCGTCGAAGGCACGCCTTTATAAGGTGTCCATTTCAAACATCCCTTTATCGTTTTCGGGCGCATTCGAAATTTCTTATTTTTCTTGTGAAGTGAATGTATGTCTCTGCCAGAGAAAAGGGGTCTTATTTCAAGAACAGCCCGTTTTGTTTTCCCCTCAATCCGCCGTGATACGACTGTTCCCGTAATACCCTTCGGAACAAATATTTCTTGGACAACGATAGAACCATCGGGCAGTCGAATCTGCCAAGTGGGCCAAGGTTCCAAAGTAAAATCCTTCATACTCCCCCGGGTATCAGGAGAGACAACGTCCTGAGAGTATTTTTGTGATGAGAGAGGGTATCGTCCCTTGTCTGTTGAAACCCAAGCCTCAAAGCCATTCACCAGGACAAACCGCTCCGAAAGAGAGCCAGTCGCGGGTAACAAGAGAGCGTGATAACGCCTGGAGCGCACACCATCCACTCGCCCAGACGCAAATCCACCCAAACCATCCGTCTCGAGCCATTCCAAGTCTTTAAACATCCTAAAACACTTTTATTTTTTGCGAGCCCCTTCTGCCATTTGCACCGGAGATGCTTCCAGCCAATCATAGACAGCTTTATTATCATGCCCTAGGTAACCAAACGAAAGAACCCCTGTTGGGCAACTTTCCACACAGGCAGAACAACGGACACATTCAGGATCTTCCATAGGAAGTCCCTTGTTGGCAAAGTTCATGATATCAATGCCCTGATGACAGGAGGCCGTGCAAACATTGCAGGAAATACATTTCTTTTTTTCAGAAAAAATACGGAACTTTGAAAACCGCGCATAAATATGCATCAAGGCAGCCAAGGGGCAAGCGAAGCGGCACCAGACGCGACCCGAATACTTAAAGTAAAAGCCCACTCCAAGAATACCTCCAAAGAGGATATCTACAAACCACTTATAGCTAAATATCCAGCCAGCAACTTTTTGACCATCAGAGTCCACTCCCTGTAGCAAAATCGTAAAAGATCGATCCGCCCACGACCCAGGCATGATCCATCCCAAAACCCGAATAAAAAGTAGTGAAAAAGCCGCTACAAGAAAGACCTGGCCAATCATATTGACCTTATTCCATACGGGACCATGAGGCATCTTATGCCTGTGGCGATCCCCCATGGTTTCCGCCAAAGCTCCACAGGAGCAGATCCAGCCACAATAGACACCTTTGCCCCATCGATGAATCAACCAGGGAATCAAAACAAAAGTCTGCACTGAACCAATCCCTAGCCACCACCAATGAGGCGAATGCGTGAACACATTGTAGACATTCAGCGGCCAGGCTAAGATAAAGCCATAGGCCCTCCAGTAAGCGCGCGGGTGGCCCCACTCCGGCCAGACTCCAGCTGCATAATCTGCCGTCGAAATATACTTCTCTAAGAGATTATCACCGATCACTTCACCCAGACCCGATGAAAAGAGTCCATTATAGCCAAACCACGGAAGAAGAATTTCCGGCAGGATAAAAAGCGGAATCCACTGGATCATCATCAAAGTGATCGTCTGACGTCGAATATAAGGCGTCTTTTTTCGTCTGAGACGATCAATCCCAAACCCCAAGATACAGGCACTATAAAGCAACGTATAATAGAAAGATCTCGATTTCATCGAGACAGCTATTGTCCCTAAGACCGTTGTTCGATCATCCCATTTTTCCTGTAATACATCCGTCAAAACAGAAGGATTAACCCAAGACTCTGTCGGGCCGCCACTTTTCCAAGAATAGATGAAGATACAAAAGAGAATCAGAGTGGCCACCCCAAGCCAACCTTTCACACTCGTCTCTCCCTGGATTTTCAATCCACTGCGGCGGAAAAAATCCAACGGAGCCTCTCGACCAATCAGGAGCAAAACGACTTCGTTCTCCAAGGTTTCGGAATCCCCTGTTCCCGTCTTAAGTAAAACACTGTCCTCTTTGATCGACTGAACTTGAGAGCCCATCAGCAATCGCAAAGACCCTTGATTCTTCGACTTCTTTTGCCTCAGTACTTCGATCTTTTCCAAATTGTCCGGCTTCGGACGACTAAACTCTTTTTTCCGATAACTGAGTGTCACCTCAGCCCCGCAGGAAGCCAATGCAATCGCTGCTTCCAAAGCGGAATAACCACCGCCCACAACAAGGACTTTGCGAAAGCAAAAATCTTTGGGATCATGCAAACGATTAAAGACATGCGGTAAGTCCTCTCCCGGCACTCCCAAGGTTCGGTAATTACCACTACGACCGATCGCTACAATGACTCGTCTGGCCCGAAAAGGAAGCCCACCTGCGTGATGAAGCCAAAGAATGCCCTCTCTGCGCTCCAACCTTTCGATCCGAACTGTTTTCGGTTCTATTCCCGCTTCCTTTCGCTGCGCTTCCAACTCCTCGAAAAGAGCTTCTTTAATATCTGTCGAAAACTGCAAACCTCCCGTTGGGACCATCTCCGTCGGATAGGTATAAATAGGTTTTTTCTTCGGAAAATTCGCAATCGTTGAAAACGATTCTGCCGCTTCAAAAACAGCAAAGCGAAGACCCTTTTTCTTCGCCTCAATCGCAGCCGCTATCCCAGAAACGCCACCCCCTATGATCGCCACATCGATAACCGGATCATCCTCATCTCCGGGAGAAAAATCTTTTTCTCTCATGATCGCCTGGATCGCACGCGCACCCGAATCCGATGAAAACTTGAGCAAAGGTACGCCCGTCAAATCCCCCGTTATTCGAACACCCCGAACACTGGTGACTCCATCAGGCCCAATTTCCGGCAGTTTCTCGACCGTTCCAGCCGGCCACTTTGCATGAAGCCAATTTACATACCGTTTTACGAAATCAATGCCAGGAACTCTCAAAACAATCAATGAATGGGGTTAAAAATCGAACAAACACCTCACCCCCCCTAGAA
>JAESUN010000381.1 GCA_016763045.1 Opitutaceae bacterium
GACTCATATTGCACAAAATAGATTCCATACCATTGTACATAATGCGATTCCTTATATGGCAGCTCAGTTGGTTGCAGAAAATGAATATGATCTTATTGGAGAAAATGATTTGTATGTTTTTGCTTTGTGCGATGCTTGTTTAATGACATTGCAACCTGGTTTAATTTTTTATAGGGCACTTCAATATATGAAAAAAGAAAAATTTCAACCAGCCAATGAACGAGAAGTTTACGATTACGTAATGCAAAGATTTAAGGCAGAGACTATTTCATTAATGTCTCAGTTTTCATGGAAGTCTGGCTATACAACCGTTCAGTATCTCGGTTATATGACAACAAGTATATTTAATAATGAAAAACAATGGATAAATCACGTTCTTAAAAAGGCTCACGATTTAAGAGTGAGCAATCCCTACTTTTTGATTGACATTATTAAACAACCACAAATTAATTCGCCACAATTAGTTCAGGTCATGGATGAATTAGGCACACCTTTAATGATGAACCTAATTGGGGAAGCTTGGTTTAATCCTCCAAAACAAATAGCTCATTTACCGATTCAAGCTGATAGGTTCTCAGCAATTTTGGAAATATTCTACTTATTTGAATATGGGCAAACGGAATGCGAATTAAAGGAGTATTGCAAAAATTGCCCAGAGGGAGATGTAACAGATGAACGTTGTGATAATAGCCCTTGGGAACGAGCAAAAGACGACCAACTTTGTGGTTATGGTGCTTTTTATAAAACTTGGGGACTTTCTGATTACATCCCTTCTAAAACATAATCAGCAATATAAATTACGGCTATAATCATAATTTACTTAATCTGTTTTACTGGTATAGTCATAAATATTAATTACTGATTTATTGTTATAACCATAAATATATTTTGTTTTTTACTGTTATAATCATATATTTGTAATTAATATTTATGATTATAGTCGTATGAAAAATACTAAACAACAATTGATTATCGACCAAGTTGACCGTAAATTAAGCATTTTCAGTCCTCTTAAAACCGTTTCCGTTCCTGGAAAGGGATGGATACATACTGTTCGTACGGCACTAAATATGTCCTTACGTCAGTTAGGTGAAAGATTAGGTATCACCCCATCCAGTGTTCAAGATATTGAAAAGAGAGAGAAGGAAGGTGCAATTACTATAAAAGCACTTCGAGAAGCTGCTGCTGCCCTTGATATGCAATTAGTATATGGTTTAATCCCGAAAGATGGTTCTTTAGAGACTATGATTGAAAAGAGAGTTGAAGAACTGGCTACACAAATTGTAGAACGAACTTCACAAACAATGGCTTTAGAAGATCAGGAAGTTTCTAAAGAAAGAATCAGAAAAGCAATAAAGCAACAAGCTGATGAATTGAAATATGAATTACCAAGAACATTATGGGATTAGAAATGGAGTACATAGATGGGCAAACCCCTTTGGATGAAGAAGAAAAAGAGGGTTTACTCATTGCTTCAATCACGACAAGAGGGGAGTTAGATGAATTTGAGCAATTAAATATCCAAAAGGCTGTAAAATGACATTAATCCAAAAGTTTAAGCAAGAAAATATCTTTACTGAAGAATTTATCAAATTACTTCATAAAAAGATGCTTGATGATGTTTGGTCTTGGGCTGGTTCATTTAGAAGGTCTAATAAAAATATTGGTGGTCATTGGACGAAAGTAGGAGTTGACTTAAAGGGTTTATTAGATGATACAAACTATTGGGTAGAGAACGAAACATATCCCCAAGATGAATTGGCTATTCGATTTAAACATCGCTTGGTAAATATTCATTGTTTCCCCAATGGAAATGGTCGTCATTCTCGGCTAATGGCAGACATCATTATGGGCAGTATTTTTAAGAAGCCCCTATTTACTTGGGGAAAAGAAAACTTGGTAGGCAAGAGTAAAACCCGTGAACACTACATTAGTGCTATCAGATTAGGAGACAAAGGGGATATATCTCCACTAATTGAATTTGCAAGAAATTAATCAACGAACAAATAACCTTTAAATAATTATTATGGATACAAAAAACAACTTATTTTCCGACCCATCCTTTCAGATTTGGCACTACGTTGATGCAGAAGAAAGCCTTATTGTAGGAATCAAAAAGAAGAATGAAAATGAAAACTTGGAGAGCCTAACCGAGAGGGTAAAACCTTCTCTTAGTGAATTTCTATGCAAAGAGGTAAAGGGAGATTTTGATCCTAAAGATTCTTGCTTTAGTATGGATGAGAAGTTTGTATTGATGAATAGTGAAAATGATTCGGCTCTTTGTAATATTTAAGCTGATTATGTCAATTGTAAATTACAAAAAAGTACTTTCAAAATCTGATTTCAAGGTAGCTCAAAGTTGTGCTACTAAACTTTATTATTTGAAAAATAAGTATCCGTCAGCCAATTAGTATTCATTTTGAAAATCTTAAAAATTGCGAATCCCTAGGATATTCCCTATTAGCTTTTTTCAGTCATCAGTTTTAGCTAATAATTTATCTTCTAAATCACTTTTAAATTCATACTTTATTAGTTTTCCATTTCTTAAATGGTCAAAAAACACATCGTAAGAATTTGGACTTAAAAAATGAAAATGATATTTTTCGTCTATTTTTAACTTCTCTAATTCCTTATTTAAGTCTTTAAAATGTTGAACACCATATCTCAATTTTGCCTTATTTTCAACACTTACATCTCCATCAGATTTAATTTCAACAATTACAAAATGTTTTGTTTTACCATTCTCTAATTTTAAGAAAAAGTCAGGATTAAAAGATTGGATTTTTGAGTGCTTACCACCAACAGAAGTTATTGAATATTCAATCGAATAGAAATTCATATCTCTTGATTTTAGCCAACTTTCAATTTTCTTTGCATTCTCAGCTTCGCAAAGTTCTTTGATGAATGTTCGTTCAGGTGTTGCTTTTGAAAATGTTAAGTCCAAAGGTGTTTTAAATAGAAATTTATTAACCTCTATCCATGCACTTCTTGGCAAACTCTCATCTTCAATCACCATATTTAATAACTCTAAATTTTTCTCATCAATTTCTGTTTTAAAGTCAGACGAGTAAAAAACTGCTGAATTATGTCTTAAATTCCCAAGAGCCATACTTTCTCTGTTCATATCTTTGGTATCAATAGTGTATGGCTTTTGTGCTTCTTTCTGATAAACAACAGTTTTACCAGCTTTTCTTAGAAGTGTATTAAAACTACTTAATATTTTATTGCGATTTTTTTCAACTAATCTATCACCTTTAATACCAACTTTATCCATTGAATTTCGGATTATTTCAGTTATTTCTGTTTTTGGTGGAAGTTTCTCTTTTGAATAATTTCCTGTTGGTAGTTTTAACAATTTCCCTTCCCAGTTTCTTACTTTAAGTTCGTCTACAATTTTATTTGCTACTTCGCCTATTGTGTATGTGTTGTACTGAATAAGTGTCTTTTTTGAACTTATAGCACCAGTAAGATCGGTGTATTCACTTTCTTTTTCACTTTCTTCTACTTGCGATTGGAGTTCGATAAAGCCTTTTGTATAATCAAATTCTGTATGATCTTTTGTTGCTTCTTTTGTTGTTGCTTTTTTTGTGTAATCAATATGATGTACTTTAAAATGAAGTTTCTCTCTACCTCCTTTTTCTAATGGAACAGAAATAAGTCTTTTTTCTATTTCAAGTATTTCATCAACAAGCCCTTTTATATTTCTACTCCACGCATCGTGATTAAAAATTCTAACTTTTGGTTGCGGACTTTGATACTCAAGCGGTATTCGTAAACCACGCCCTAAAACCTGAGCTATAAGAAGTTTTGAATTAAACGCTCTGTCTTCCCAAGGCACGATTTGAAATACATTTTTCACATCCCAGCCTTCTGTTAGCATCGAAACGGAAACAATCCATTCAATAGGATTATCCTTATTATCAACGTCCTTTAATTTTTGAATATTCACTTTATGATCGCTATGAGAAGTTACAATCAAAGTTTTTTCTTTTACTTCATCCTCACTCAATCCTTCTTGCTTCACCAAAAATTCAGAAATATCAGAAAGCAGTCTTTTAGCGTTTTTGATATCTTTAGTTATCAGAATAGTTAATGGCTTAATTTTGCGATAATTCTGTTTGTTGTGGTCGTGGTTGTCATAGATTTTTTGAAATTTTATATCCTTATCAAGGTCATCATCTTTACTGATATAGTCAACCATTTTAACCATCTTATCATCAACTGCATGACGTAATGAATAACGATAAATAACATCATTAAAATATTCATCTTCAATATATGCAGTTCCAGTACAGCCAATAATATATTTAAAGTTGAAATCAGGATTTAATAAAAATTCTTTCCATTTTTTCAAGCTTGTATTTTCCTTGCTGCGTCCTTCAACTTTGTTATAAACATGGTGAGCTTCATCATTTAGAACTAATGTTCTTTCTCCATTTCCTTTAAAACTATCTTTTATTGATGAGCCTGTAGTTTCATAAGCTGCGTGAATATTTTCAATACAAATATCACCTTCTTTGATTGTTTTATCTGCCGATTTGATTGATGGATTTTTCCATTTTGCTTCTTCTGGAATAGCTTTTATTAATTTACTGTCAGAAGTTAATTCAATAAATTTTTCTGTTAGACCATCTTCAATTGTGAGTGAAGGACACAAAACCAAAACTCTATCTACTAAACCAAGACCGAGCATAATTTGAGCAACACCATAAATCACATAACTTTTACCTGCTCCTGTAGCAATGTCAATTGATGCTGAAAGTTTTGTTGGAATTTGTAAATGATGCAAATAATCATCAAAATTAGAATACCGATTTTTCAATTCAACATTTGAACTTTCATTCCAATTTTTTTCTACTAATTCACTTGTGTTTTTATATAAACCTGAAGCCAAAAATATTACAGTGTCTATTATTGCTTCTTTCTGATATTGCCTGCCATTGACTAAAATATCAATATATCTATCCCAGTCTTGTAAAGGAAGCCCTATTGGGTCATAGTTTTTATCAACTTTTAAAACAAGGTCTGATGTTTTATAACGTTTTATTTCTTCCATATTATTCTATCTCAAACTTTTCTTTAAACTCATTTCCAAAAATATCAACGTAGATAATCATTAGGTTTTTCCCACATTCTTTTTTCGGAATTGATGGTAAATTAATCACTTTGGTTTTCTTCAATTCTTCTCCAACATTTTCATCATCCTTTTTACCTTTTTTCTTTGGCAACAAATCTTCAGCAAAATAATATTCGTCCATATCAAAAGCTTGACCGTCAAAATCTTTGTCAATTAGTACCATTGCCAAGCTTTCAAGATTTTCTAACTCTTTGCCTTTCTCGTCTTCGCTAAAATCAGAATGGAATTTTTCAATACTTATTTTTACCTCTTTTGTTGAAATCGTCACTTTAGTTTCAACTTCGGGTTGCTTCATAAAATGAAAACCAATAGCATCATCTAAATCATTAACGTTCCTTTTACTTTGTGGTTGTCTAAACTTTTTGAATTGAACCTTATGTAATTCTTTAATAATGTGATAAGGTACTTTTAGAAAATAATAACGAACATTGTCTATTTCATAATAATCACTAATAAAGTCGACATAGCTTGCTGGTGTAACAATATAAATCCTATCTCCAACTTTTTTTCCAATATTAGAGTGTAAATTGTGTAAATATTCCTCATCTATAGACGCATCCTTAAAGTCCCAATATTCCCAAATCAAAGTATAATAGCCATCTTTACGTTGTCCATTTATTTTTATTCCTGAAATTGTCTTTTTGATTGGTTCTATTTCAAATAAATTTGTAACAAAATCAGAATACTCTTCTTTTTTAAGGTTAAAAACCTTTTCCAGATCATATTGCCCTGTATTCACAGTCACAAAACTTTTTGCTTGTTTATTGTAACTCTTTTTAGGGTTGACAATGGACTTGCTTTGTTCAATATTTAGTATTCTTTTTTGAATAGTATAAAAAGATAATTTACCTATATCGCACGAAATCCATTTTCGATTCATTTTTTCCGCTACTGAAGGTGTAACTCCTGAACCTGCGAAAAAATCCATTACAATATCTCCAGGTGAAGTTGCAATTTCTAAAATTCTTTGAACAAGTGCTTCTGGTTTTTGAGTTGGATAGTCGACTCTTTCATTTGCCATTGGATTAATAACGAAGACATCTGTCCACAAATTTTGAACGGGTTGGCCTTGATATTCATCTAAGTATATTTTACGATAAATACGTCCTCCTTTTTTTGGGAAATAAAGTTTATCCTCCTTATCCCATTTTTTCATCACATCAATTGAGATTGACCAACCATTAGGAGGTGCTGTATAACCGTTATAATCATAGACCAAATTTTCTCGATAATTAGGGCTTACAATAGGTGATTTTAAATACTGCCTACCTTTAGAATCTTTATTATTGAATCGTTCAGCAATATATTTTTTAGCCTCTGTAGTGTCTTTAGTATAAAGCTGGTTTAGTTCAGCCATTCCATTGGAATAAAGAAATATTGTATCAGTAACTACTCCTAATTTATTAGAAGGATTTGCACTACCACCTTTTCTTTTCCATGTAATTTCATTTATAAAACTATTCTCGCCAAATATTTCGTCTAATACTATCTTAATATAATGTGCTTTTTTATAATCAAGATGAACAAAAATAAATCCATCATCAGAAAGAAGTTCTTTGGCAACGACTAATCGCTTCCTTATAAACTCAATAAATTCCGCTCCTTTAGCCTTATCAGTATATGCTTTTGCCCCTTCGCTTGTGTTAAAATCGGATTCAGTTGCAAAAGGGGGATCAATATAAATTAGTTTTACTTTTCCTTTAACTTTATCTTTTATTAAAGGGTCTTTATTTTCATAAATTGTTTTTAAAAATTGAAGATTATCTCCGAAAGCAATTATATTCCTCCATCCATCATTCCACGTTTCTCTTTTACCATTAAATATTTTTTCAACTTGTAGTGGAACTGGGAAAACTCCGTCTTCATTTGCTAACAAATCTTCTTTTCTCATTTTCCCTGCATAAGCTAATTCATATTCCTTATGCCTAATTGGAAATATTTTATTTTTATAATCATCAGGGATATTTTCTCCATTTTGCAATCTTTCGATTAGATCTTGTATTTCGTATTTTGATAGTTTCATTTTCTACAAACTCTTCATTTAGGGGGTAATTTATAACTTAGGTATTCCTTCCAAAAATAGCAAATCCGAGTGAGATTCCCTTAACAATCCCAAGCCAACTTTAAAATTACTTTCTTAGTCATTCTTATCTTTTATCTCCCTAAGCACTCTTGAATTAGAAAGCAGCCTATTCAGATGCCTACCTCAAAAAAGAATCACTTATACAACTCGTATTAATCAAAACAAAAATTCAGTTACTTAAAAAGAATGTTTCTAAATAGGCTCAGTGAGTAATTTAGAGATTATAGGTTTAGTTGAAATAGAATACATTTACATAGTACCAAAAACTGATCCTCATTTAATGGTCAATGAAATTGAAAATTGTTATTTAGCAAACGAGTAGAGTAGGTGTTTTAACGGGAAGTAGTTTCGTTAGTTAAAAAATTCTTTTGCTCTTTATTGATAAGTAAAAGGCTTTGTTTATAGTATTCTTCCATTGTTTCAAAACCAATAAAATTCCTTTCTTCACGAATACACGCTCTTAGTGTGGTAGAACTTCCTGCAAACGGGTCCACAACCAAATCCCCTGGTTGAGTAAACCCTTTAATAAAAAAAAGTAGGTAGAGCTATTGGGAATGTTGCAGGATGCCAGCGATTATCAGAATATTGATTGACTACATTATTGATATGAATGTGATTAGAAGGTAATGAAATTTTTCGATTTATCATATTCTTTGAGTAGGTCATTCCAAATCCACTTCCGTTAGATGAATGCGTTAAGTTTCCTCCTTTTTCAGCTCTTTTGTTACTTTCTTTTTTGATTGGGGTGGAGATAC
>JAESUN010000382.1 GCA_016763045.1 Opitutaceae bacterium
CATGATATGGGTGTGGTTGCGCAGATGGCAGATGATGTAGCGGTTATGTACAAGGGGCGTATTGTTGAAATGGGTACGGTTCGACAGGTTTTGAAGGACCCTCTTCATCCTTATACGAAAGGCCTCCTCGCTGCGATTCCAGGGGCGGGTTCTGCTGGGAAGCGTCTTCCGACGATTAGTTCTGTGGTGGGGGATACGGATATAGAGACACCTTACCCATTGCGATTATCGGAGGATGGACGATTGGTTTCTCTTCCTCCTGATGAGGTTCTGGAAACGAATGGGCTGGGTGTTACGGACTAAGATAAAATGAGCGACGATTTTTTAAAGTATCCTGCTGTTGTTCACGAATCTGTTTCGAGAGAGGAGTCTCAGCGTCCGCTCTTGCGTGTTAATGGATTGCGAAAATATTTTCCGGTGTATGGAAAGGGGCTGGTTCGCAAGAAGATAGATGAAGTCCGTGCGGTAGATGATATTAGCTTTGATCTCTATCGCGGTGAAACCTTGGGTTTAGTTGGAGAGTCTGGCTCTGGGAAGACGACTTGTGCTCGGGTGATTCTGAGAGCGTTGGAGGCGACGGCAGGCTCTGTGTTTTTTGATTCATCGGCTTTCGGAGAAGTGAATCTCATGCAAGTGAGTGAGAAGCATCTTAAACTGCTGAGAAGGGAAATGCAGATGGTTTTTCAGGACCCTTTTAGTTCCCTTAATCCGCGCATGACTGTTGGGGATATTATTGGTGAGCCGCTGAGAATCCATCGGATGGCTTCTGGAAAGGAGCTGGATGGAAAGGTTATAGATCTATTGGAAAAGGTGGGTCTTAAGAGGGAGCATATGGAGCGGTATCCACATGCCTTTTCGGGTGGTCAGCGACAGCGGATAGGCATTGCGCGAGCGTTGATTATGAAGCCCTCGTTGATTGTGGCAGATGAAGCTGTTTCTGCGCTAGATGTATCAGTTCAGGCACAAGTCATTAACTTGTTGCAGGACCTTCAGGATGAATTTGATCTGACCACTATTTTTGTAGCGCATGATTTGAGTGTGGTCAGGCATATTTGTGATAGGGTGGCGGTTATGTTTCAGGGAAAGATTGTAGAAATCGGACCTACGGAATCGATTTTTGAGCAAGCGGAGCATCCTTATACAAGACGGTTGCTGGCTTCCATTCCGAGTACGGATCCGGATGTAAGGTTGGATTTTTCTGCGGCTCTATAAGCGCTGCGAAGTTCTTATCAGTGTAGATATTTTTTGATGGTTCTGGGGTCGACTTTTAGTCGCATACCCACTTCGGCCATATTGGGTGTCCGATTGTATTCTTGTGTTACGTATGTTTTAAGGAGTTCGTTCAATGAGTAGGCCCCGTCGGTAAAAGCCTGTTGCGATTGGCTGATGGCAATGAAGGTATCGTTGCGGATTCTATGAGGAAGATAGTTCCCGTGGATCATGATATTGCGCACGCATTGTTCGAGTTCGCGGAAGTTGCCTGGCCAGCTGTAGTTATGTGGGAGTTTTTCTTGGATGTATTTGAGCGTATCTTCGGTCAATTCATCAACTTCTTCGGTGCCGGCGATATTGAGTGCGATAAAGCGAACCAGAGTGTCTATTTCTCCAGGTATTTCGGAAAGGATGTCCTTGAGAAAGGGCGTCTCGATTTTATCTGCGCAGAGTCGATAGTAGAGGTCTTCTCTGAAGTGTCCCTTTGAGATTGCTTGAACAAGATCAATGTTAGTGGCGGCCATGACTTTACCCTGAAAGTTCAGGGTCTTGGTATTGCCTAGTTGTTGAAACTCTCTGGACTGCAGTACGCGTAGCAGTTTTACCTGAATTTTCGGATCGGTATCACCTATTTCATCTAGAAAGATGGTACCGTAGCGTCCGCTGGATTCAGAGTAACCGGCCCTATCTTGTAGGGCTCCAGTGAAAGCGCCGCGGCGGTGCCCAAAGAGTTCTGATTCAATAAGGGTTGGAGAGAGTGCAGACAGGTTTACGGGAAAAAAAGCTGCCATGAAATTCCTCTCAAAGGTTTTTGTGTGGGGGTCAAAAGGAATGAAACGAGAGAGAGCTATGCAGCGAGCAATGATTTCTTTTCCGGAGCCTGATGGGCCGGTGATGAGTGTATAAATATCGTTCATCCGATGGTAAAGAGAGCGTAGGTAGCGCCGCATGTTGTGGGTAAAGATGGAGTCCCATATTCGAGCCCTTAGCTGTCTGATGGAGGGTGATGATCCTGCTAGGGTTGTCTGAGTATTAAAGAACGCTCGGCGGATCTGAAAAAGAAAAGCACTTAGCTCAGAGGGGCTGTAAAGGGTAGGGAAGTTTTTCCCTTCAGGTTTTAGGTAAAAATTATAATAAGCCTTAAGCTCGGTAAATTCTTTCCATTCTGTATTTGTGTTTGGATTTTCGATACACTTCAGAATAAAGCGATCGAGTGTTTGTGAGATATCATGATAAATGAGGAAATAGATGAGGTGTTCGTAGAGTGAGTAATCCGGGTGTTCTGGAGTGATCGATTGGGCAATAATCTTTTTGCGAGCATGATCAACGAGTTCGCGGCAGGACTGGACCATTGCTATCTGATTGTCGGATTGTCCTACTGCTCCATCTGGGAGGGTTTGTCGTGGGGTTGGGTGGGTGTAGGTGTCACCTAGAATTTGTTGATTCAATCTCTGACGATTCTCGAGAAAGGGGTTTGTGAAAATGATCTCTACCAAAGGTTCAATGATAGCTCGGCTCTTTATGCTGAAAATTCGGGATTTTGGCATACATAAAATGTATTAAGAATGACATAAAATGTCTATCATATTTGGGTTTTGATCCATTTATTGGGCCTTAATTATTTGTAAGATATTGTTAATCAATTAGATAGATTAATTCATATAGGATTGGCATATCTCCTGCAATAGGGAGGGTATGAATATTGATTTAGAAATGAAAAACCAGCCACAACCTGCTGGTGCAGAAGTGTCCAAGCGAGGGCTATCAAAGTATTCAAAGCAGGGTCTGAGGATACTGATTTCTCTGCTCGGGATTCTATGTATTTCGCCGATGTATGGAGCTGGCTTGCTCAAGCCCGCAGATAGTAGCCTTCGGTCTCTGGAGATCCGGGATCATCAGGCAAAGGTGACGATTAACAATGGGTTTGCGCGGACGGAGATTATCCAGACTTTTTATAATCCGAATCAACAAGCACTTGAGGCGCTTTATACGTTCCCTTTGCCTGAACATGCGAGTTTGTCTGAGATGACTATTTGGATAGGTGAAAGGGAATTGCAGGGAGAGGTTGTTAAAAAGGCGAAAGCGGAGCAGATGTATGAAGAAGAGAGCTCCAATGGAAATGATGCGGGATTGGCGCAGAAGGATACCTACCAGCGGTATGAGTTTTGGGTTAATCCTGTGCCTGCTTTGGGTGAAGCTCGGATCCGGGTTGTTTATTATCAGCCCCTTGAAATAGATACTGGAATAGGTACGTATGTATACCCACTGGAGGAAGGGGGGACGGATGATGCCGCCGAGCAATTCTGGAATCGCAATGAGGTTGTCTCTGGAACGTTTTCGATCGATGTGGAAATAAAATCTGCCTGGCCCTTAAAAGGCCTTAGGACACCGGGTTTCCAGGGAACACAATCAACAGATGAAGAAGGTGATTATGTTTATACCTTTCAGTCTAATGGAGGAAGTTTAACGAAGGATTTTGTTCTTTATTATATGTTGGAGGACAATCTTCCTGGGAGAGTAGAGGTGATCCCTTACCGTGAAGGTAGTGGGAAACCAGGTACCTTTATGATGGTGATTACTCCCGGGGTTGATCTGCAACCTCTGACTGGAGGGTCCGATTATGTTTTTGTGCTCGATATTTCAGGCAGTATGAAAGGAAAGCTCCATACCTTGGTTGAGGGAGTTAAACAGACAATAGGAAGTTTGAAGCCTGAGGATCGTTTTCGGATTATCTTATTTAACAATGAGGCTCGTGAGTTGACTCGCTCTTGGACGCCTGCGACTTCTGATCAAGTATCCTATGCTCTCTCGGTTTTGGATGGAGTTGAATCGGGCGGTGGGACGAATCTCTTTTCTGGATTGAAACGTGCTTTGCGTGGTATTGATGATGATCGTGCGACGAGCATTATTTTTGTGACAGACGGTGTTACCAATACCGGTGAATTGAGTCCCACGGCGTTTGCTCACTTGATGACGCGTAAGGATATTAGGGTTTTTGGGTTTCTTCTTGGGAGCAGCGCTAATTGGCCTTTGATGAAAACTATCTGTGATGCCAGCGGAGGGTTCTACAAAGGAGTTTCGAACAGCGATGATATTATCGGGCAGATCCTCTTGGCTAAGAGTAAGGTTCTCTACGAATCCATGCATGATGTGGAGCTGAGTATCAGAGGAGTGAATACGTTTGATCTGTCACCAATGAAATTTCAAAAAGTCTA
>JAESUN010000383.1 GCA_016763045.1 Opitutaceae bacterium
AGAGCTAATCGAACGCCTATATTACTCATAACCGTCACCACCAGAGTATTATACTTGAGTTCTCCTTTTTTCAGAGCATGCAAGGCCAAAATAGTCATCACTTCATCCCCATCAAGAATCACTCCCTCCTCATCGCAAAGTACCACTCGATCCGCATCTCCATCATGCGCCACTCCTACCCGAGCGTTCGTCTGCCTGACTTTTTCTGACAATTTTTCAGGATATTCACTCCCAACGCCATTATTAATATTTGTCCCATCAGGAGAACCCCCCAAATGAAAAACCTCTGCCCCTAAGGCACGCATCACCAACGGACTGGTTTTGTATGAAGAGCCATTTGCTGTATCCAAAACAATCGACCACCCGGAAAGCGAATTCGGAAGCAAGATGGACTGAGCTTTTGTCATATAATCATCTTCACCCGATAACACAGCTACAGAAACCTCCCTATTCTCATCGTATTTATCCACTGAGACGTCTGAAAGTTTTCTCTCAATTAGTAGCTCATCACTATCTGTAAGCTTCCCACCTGATTCGGCAAAAAATTTAATGCCATTATCTTCCGCTGGATTGTGCGATGCTGTAATAACAACTCCAATACATGCATTGTGGTTAATAACCGCTAAAGAAACGGCCGGTGTCGGCAAGACACCTAAAGTCGAAACCTGGCAGCCAGCATCGGATAAGCCCAATGCCAACGCTTTCTCCAAAACAACTCCCGAACCACGTGTGTCGCGACCAACAACCACACGACATACCTCTCCTGGATTTGTCCTCTCTTTTGCATAAAAACCCGCCGCTACACCAAGGCGATAAGCAAATTTCGGGTTAATAACGGGTCCACCAAACAGCCCACGAATCCCATCGGTACCAAAATAAGAACATTTCATAAGGATTGATAAAAATCTCTTATATCGGCTATTTTTTGTCGGACAGCACCACTCAGAAGTAAATCACGCGCAAACCCTATGCCTTCTGTGATAGAAGCTACCTTTCCTACGACAAAAAGCCCTGTTGCTGCATTCAAAACGATCGTATCGATAAGACCAGATGGGGCTACCCCTGAAAGGACATTTTCAAGAATTTGTATGTTTTCCGTTAAATCACCACCGGCAAGGTCCTCAGGCTGCGCTTCTGCTAGCCCAAAATCAGAAGCTACTTTGGTTTCATCGACATCAACCAAACGTCCAAAACCAACCATCCGGTTCCGAGTCGTCGTGGTGAGTTCATCCAAACCTCGATCAGTACTATAAGCTCCATGAACAGCAAATCCGGCCGCAAGTCCCAATTGATGCAAAGCCGCCGCTAAAACAGGGACAAGCTGCTCCGAAAAGACACCAACCAACTGATGCGCTGGCTGCGCAGGGTTAATCAAAGGTCCGAGAATGTTAAAAACCGTCCTTTGCCCTTTTTCGGCCAAAGCTTTTCGCACAGGGACAATCTCCTTAAAAGCCGGATGAAACGCAGGTGCTAAAAGAAAAACAAAATTCAGCTCCTCAACCGAACGCTTAATCGTCTCTTCATCGATATCCGTCTTTATCCCCAAAGCTTCTAGAAGATCGGAACTCCCGCACTTCGAGGTAATCGATCGGTTCCCATGCTTTAAAACGGGAATACCTGCAGCCGCCAAAATGAAAGCGACAGTCGTTGAAATATTAAAAGTACCACCATGATCTCCACCTGTTCCGCAAACATCAATCCCCTCCGAAGCCCACTTCTCCAATCCAGGATTTCGAGCCATACTTCGAAAAGCAGACGCAAAACCCGCAATCTCAGCCCCTGTTTCTCCCTTAAGCGCCAATTGTGTCAGAAACTCCTCCTTGTCAGTCTTAGCCACTTCGGAAGAGGTCAATAATCTCGCACCGGATTGAATCTCATCTGGATTCAATTCACATTTCTCCGATGCCAGTTTTGTTGAAAGAATCTTTAAATCGTCCATCTTGTTTGAGATAAAAACGCATCGTAAACAACCCTTCAAACGAAAGGCAACGCATGAATCGCCGTCAGATTAGCCCTCGACACGAGTCTCCGAAATGCTAACCACAGAACCGTGATACGCTACATCCTTCTTTTGTCAGGAATCACTCTCTCCTCCATGCTTTATGGGGCCACGCCCAATCCAGAGGCAACGTTTCCTGAAACAACTCCAGTTGAAACGGCACCAAGACTGTCATTCCTCGATGCAACCATCCTAGGAGTCGTCGAAGGGATAACAGAATTTCTTCCAGTCTCATCCACTGGGCATCTTATTTTAATAAACAACCTACTGGACCTCAACGGAGAGCAAGCACTTCGATCAAAAAATGGTGAAATTTTATGGGTAATACCTCCGAGTCCAGAAAACCCAGAAGGAGTCCCCCTTACCTCAAAACTGGCGGCTAACACCTATACTATCGTCATTCAAGCAGGAGCCATCGGAGCCGTCGCATTTCTTTACTACTCGACTATCTTGACCATCCTCTCCGGATTACTGGGCAGAAGCACCGAGGGCATACGCCTCTTCAGAAACTTAATCATCGCCTTCTGTCCAGCCGTCGCCGCAGGACTTCTTCTCGAGGACTGGATTGATAAATATCTCTTTTCTGTCTCAACAGTTGTCACCGCTCTCATCGTAGGAGGTGTTCTAATGCTCGCCATGGACTGGTGGTGGAAGCGATCAGCCTCTAACACTTCGGAATTGGGGACAAAAAAGGATTTAGAACCGTTTCAAATGACGGTCCTCCAATCTCGTTTTATCGGAGTCATGCAATGTTTTGCTCTCTGCCCAGGATCAAGTAGGTCCATGATGACCATAGTTGGAGGAAATTTAGCCGGATTGAGCCCTGCCAAAGCCGCTGAATTCAGTTTTCTCCTCGGATTGCCCATCTTAACAGGAGCCGCAATCTACAAAGGCTATCAAAATGGCGGTGCAATGATAGCGGCATACGGCTGGCCGCAAATAACATGGGGGTGCTTGATCGCAGCCATTTCAGCAGGATTCTCCGTTCGATGGCTCGTTTCTTACTTAAATAAGCACGGATTAGCCCTTTTTGGGATCTACAGAATCCTTTTAGCCATTGTCGTTATCGCCTTCCTCAGATGAGTTAACTCGGTTTCCTCGGTGACATAACACTTGACGCCGAATCCAGCCCTATTTAACTAACCCGAATTCAAAACATCAGACTCGGTGCCCTGCCACCTGCTAATCCACTTTAACTACCATGGCTAATCCAAAACGTAAACAATCCAAACGCCGCAGCGCAAATCGTCGTGCAGCAAATCGCTTCGAAGCACCAGAGCTTGCTAAAGACCCTGTAGATGGTTCTGCATTCCGTCCTCACCGAGTAAACCCGAATAACGGGATGTACCGGGGAAGACAGGTTCTCGATGTCGAGGCCTAAACAAGACCGTCCTAGATTGAAAGAACCATTCAATCTTCCAATTTTTCTTTAATGGCTAATCTTTCAGGGATAGCAGTCGACGCAATGGGTTCTGATTTAGGCCCATCTGAAATCGTGGCAGCTGTCGCACTCGCCGTCAAGAATCTGAAAGGCCTGGATCCTATCATGCTAGTGGGAAACGAGGCTATTTTGCAACCGCTCCTCAATAAGGAGGGACTTTCGGATAACCCAAACATCTCAATCATTCATGCCTCTGAAGTGATAGAAATGCATGAGAAGCCTCTCCAAGCTTTTAAAAGAAAAAAAGACTCCAGCATGGTTAAAGCGATCAACCTAGTCAAAGAAGGCCAGGCAAGAGTCGTCGTCAGTTGTGGAAACACTGGCAGCCTTATGGCCGGAGGAACGATACGACTTCGCCCAATGGAAGGTATCGAACGCCCTGCACTCGCTTCATTTATACCCAATCAAAAAGGTCACTGTATTCTAATAGATGCAGGCGCAAACCCAGACAGTAAGCCAGAGAATTTGGTGCACAACGCCATCCTTGGCAGTCATTTTTGCCGCCTCGCCTTGGGAAAGAAAAACCCTACAATTGGATTATTATCTATTGGAACGGAGGAAGGAAAAGGTAATGTGAGAACAACAGAAACTCACCAATTACTCAAAAAAGTGGACCATTTAATCAATTATGCAGGCCCTATTGAAGGCTTCCATGTCTTTGATAATTCAGTCGATGTTATCCTCTGTGATGGTTTTACAGGCAATATCCTACTTAAGTCCTGCGAATCACTTTTCAAGGTTCTTTCAACCTATCTAAAAGATGAACTCATGAAAACCCCGCTTCGGAAAGCAGGTGCCTTCCTTTCGAAAGGTGCGTATATAGCGATGAAAGACCAGCTCAGTCCAGAACGCTACGGAGGAGCTCCGCTATTAGGACTAAAAGGAAATATTTTAAAAGCACATGGATCCAGCAACCGCCACGCTGTCATGAGCGCTATTGGCCTTGCCCACGAAATGATAGCTAATCACCTAAATGAGCATATCCTCAAAGACATCGCTCAGGCAAATGCCATACTCAGAGCAGATCTCAGCTAAAAAACAAAAACGGCTATCATCCCTATTTTACCCAAATGACATCAGAACCCCTTCCGATAACGATTAAAGGCACTGGGTCTTATGCACCCGAGAAGGTTCTGACCAACGACGATATTTCAAAACTTGTCGATACTTCCGACGAATGGATTCTTTCGCGTAGCGGAATTAAAGAACGTCGAATCGCTGCTAAGAATGAAACATGCTCCGACATGGCAGCCAAAGCTGGATTAGCGGCCATGAAAGCTGCCAATCTTTCTCCTGAGGATATCGACTTGGTGATCGTAGCAACGATCACTCCAGATAAACCCTTCCCTTCAACCGCTTGTTTAACTCAACATAAACTAGGCCTACCCAATGCCGTTTGTTTTGACATCGAAGCGGCTTGTTCTGGATTCCTTTTTGCATTGGAAACCGGAGTTGCACTGGTCCGAAGTGGAAACTACAGACATGCTTTAATCATTGGATCCGAAAAGATGTCGAGTATCATCGATTGGACCGATCGAACAACCTGCGTTCTATTCGGAGACAGTGCCGGGGCGGTCATCATAGGAGAAGGAAGTATTCCAGGCACTGGCTTTCTGGGTGCAAATCTGTCATCGGACGGAGCTTCTTCAGATATTTTACATGTACCTGGAGGAGGAAGCCTTATTCCTCCTTCAGCAGATTCCGTCGCATCAGGGCAGCACTTTCTGAAAATGAAAGGCCGAGAAGTCTTCAAATTTGCGGTTCGTTCTATGGAACAATCAGCCATAGACATACTCAAACAGTATAACTTTACGACAAAACAGATTGACGTCGTTATCCCACATCAAGCCAATTTGCGAATCATTGAGCTACTCTCTTCAAAACTAGAGTTGCCCATGGAAAAATTCTTCATCAACCTGGATCGTTACGGGAACACCTCCTCCGCATCGATCCCTCTGGCTCTCGATGAAGCGGTTCAGGCAAAAAAAATCAAATCAAATGATCTAATTCTCATGCTAGCCTTTGGAGGTGGACTAACGTGGGGATCAGCCTTGATTCGGTGGCCCTAAACAGAATAGGCTCAAAGATGACACTACAGATTAAGCAGTTAAGAACTATATGAATACTTTTCCACATCGCTCAATCTCCCTCCATTTTTTGCTTTATTCCTTCTTCTTGGCTACTATCGCATTGTTTTTTTCGCCTCAGACGATCAGCGCCAAAGAAAAAGCTAATCTAGCAATTGCCAAAGAAGGAGATTCAAAAATCTCATGGAATCCACTCGGTGGTTATTCTTTTTTAGGCAAAGGGCAAAATCTACTAGCAGAAGGAACACAAGATGCTCTCCGACGACTGAATAAAGGACGCTATGCTGAAGAAAGAGGCAAAAAGAAATCAGCTCTTCGGGCCTATAAAAAAGTATTTAACAAATATCCCCAAAGTATCTTTGCACCTGAAGCTCATTATCGCTCTGCACAGATATACCTTTCCCAAAGAAAAGATATCGAAGCATTTGATGACTATTATGTCATTTTGAGAGGTTATCCAAAATACGGAGACTTTGATACACTTCTGGGAGATAGTTTCAACATCGCAAACGATCTGATCAATGGGAAAGGACAAGCAACCATGTGGGGCTTAATCCATATTCCAAAAAGAAGAAGCGGCATAATACGCTTCGAAATGTTTATCCAAGCAGCTCCCTACAGTGATTATTCCGCTTTAGCCTTAATGAAAATAGCCAAAGGCCATATTGATAAAAAGCATTATGCCCTGGCCATTGAGGCTCTTGATCGATTGATCAATGCATATCCAAACAGTCTTGTAACCAGTGATGCATACCTTGAACTCGCCGCTTCTTACTTAAAACTTGTTGATGGGCCATTGTATGACCAAGGCTCAACCAAAGAAGCCATTACTTACTTCGAGGACTTCCTCGCTCTATTCCCAGATAATCCAGATATTAAACGAGCCGAAGATGGCCATAGTGAAAGCAAGGAGTTACTCGCCCAAAGCAGATATGAAATAGCTCTCTTTTATGATAAAAAACATCACAACTACGTAGCAGCCAAAGTCCTTTACAATGACGCCATAACCATCTCCCCGAATTCAAAAACGGCAGAAGAAGCACGTGAACGACTTAAAACCGTAGAGCCCAAAGTAGCCGAACAAGAAGCTCTAAGAGCTAAACAGCTAGAGGAGAGAAGAGAAGAATTAAAAAATCCAATAACGAAGAAAAAACGCTTTTTCGGATTGTTTTAATTGGCCATTCGAACAGTAAGAGCGATAAGCAATCTAGGTAAGAGACCCATCGAAAATGAGAAAAACTTATCCCATCTGCCTCTTTTTATTTTTCCTCACAGCTCATTTATTCTTCGCGGGCTGCGCACGCTACCAATTGGGAAATCATTCTGAAACTCCCTTTAAAACAATTTACATACAACCGGTTGAAAACAAGTCGTTTGCTCCTCAATCTCAAGCACCTATCAGTCGACTGATTGCGAGGGAATTTGAAAGAGATGGCCGTCTGTTAATCGTCTCAAAAGACACAGCCGATGTGATACTCACCACAAACCTCCTTAAGATCGATAGAACATTCGATGCCAGCACCGAAGATGATACCCGATTCGCTCGTAAGATAGTCATCTCCTTTATTGCTGACTGCACTCTCACGGATACACGCACAGGAAAATCTTATTTTTCAAACCGTGAAGTTTCTGTAAGAACAGACACCTACACTGATAGCGGACACATTAAAGCCGAGTACCAAGCTATCCCTGTCCTATCCCAAAGACTTGCTTCAGACATAAGTCACATGGTACTCGATGTATGGTAACCATCTGAGATTTCATCCTAACACTGTAGCCCTTCAACCGGGTCCCCTTCGCAAAATGCCCCCTACTCAGGATATAATTCTCGCGCCATCACTCTTAGCGGGTGATCATGCGGCTCTTTCCAAGAGTGCACAAACAGTAGAAGAAGCCGGCCTAAAGTGGATCCATCTAGACATCATGGATGGGCACTTCGTACCAAATCTTAGTTTTGGCCCCGAATCAGTTAAAGCACTACGAAGAACTTCATCTCTTTTCTTTGATACTCATCTAATGCTCGACAATCCGCATCTCTACGTCGAAGCATTTGCCAAGGCCGGCTCCGACCTCATCAGTATTCACGTAGAACCAAACTACGATATTTCGGCCACCCTCAATACGATTCGCTCACACAACTGCCAGACGGGTATTGTTTTAAACCCAGGGACTCCCGTTAGTGCGATTGAAGGATATATTGCCCAAGTTGACCTTGTCTTGGTCATGACAGTTCAACCGGGATTCGGTGGACAAAAATTCCAAACTGAAATGCTTTCTAAGATGGAAACCATTCACAAATGGCGAAGGGAACACGATCTCCAGTTCAGATTGGAAGTTGACGGAGGTATCGACCTTCAAACAGCTCCTCTTTGCAAAGAAAAAGGAGTCGATACATTCGTCGCAGGAACAGCCTTTTTCAAGGCAACAGATAAAAAGACATTTATTGAGGAAATCCAGCAATCTCCGTCTAATTAAATGCTGAAATACGAGAAATAAGCTTTCTCTGCGATAAAGGTCTTTCCCAAGAGACCGATAAAAGGATTATGGATTTCATGCTAATCATTAGTGCAGTGTCCGTTTTGCTGATGATCGTCATCATCACCGTCTTATACATTCGGATCAACTATGTTAAGAGGACCCACTCCGAAGAAATTGAATCGCTGAGAGAATGCCTTCAAAAGATCGAAAAGGATGTTAAAGCAGATAAATCAATGCGAGCAAAACAAGCTAAATTAGGCCTTCCCCCTCGTAACGAAAACACGGATCACACCTATAAAAAGCCCAGTTTACCTAGAGAAAAAGAAAATAAAAACCCTCCTCCGATAACACCGCTAAAGACCAAACGCTGGTAAAACCTTATCGGGCAGGTAACTTTTTTCTCACTTTTTTAGTGTCAGTTGTTTTTTGCCGCAGTCTTTTTTTTAACTGCCGAAGACTTTTCCCCCTCAACAATGTAGTGCCTCCCCACCCTGAGTTTAGTGGGCGTTCCTTTCTCGGAGGTAGCTTCCAAAAAATCTGCATGCCATTCTTTAAAATCTTTTGTAGAAAACCTCCGGGATATCACGTTTTTCAAAGCTCCGAAAAGCAGAGCTTGTTCAGGTGTAAAATCAGCGGAACCTCCGTCGAGGATTTCCTTTAAATTCTGCCCCGGTAAACGCACCGTTACTGCATAGGTATCATCAACAGAGATAGACTCCGGTTCATTTTTTTTTGCCATTTCGATAAATGTTTGAAATAAAGACCAAATTCCAAGTCATTTTCCTCGATTCTGTGCTATTTTAACGAAAATAGGAACCTGACTCAATTTTCCTGGTCATATCCTTTAAACCTAAACCCTTAAGCATTAGATATAATGAAAACAAAGATTGCTTCAATTTATACCTTTCTAGCAGTAATGATACTGTCCATAGGAATTTCTTCGTTACAAGCCAAGGACGACTCAGAGAAAGCCGATGTCCGGATTCCCCTTAGTGAAGAAACGACACTTGTCGTCAAATATGCCGAACAAACAGCAGGAAACAGTGAAAGCACTCGCTTTGGATTTTTTCAAGAAGCATTCTCAGCTGCACTTAAAGACGCAAATTTATCCCCCGAGGTTAAGTTCATCCAAAGAGGTTTCGATAAGGCAACTGAAGGCGATCATTTCTTAACCATCACTATTTCTATGTGGGGGCCAGGCATGAGAGGCGATTATGAATGCAGTTTTTGGGCATCTATTAGCACCACTGAAG
>JAESUN010000384.1 GCA_016763045.1 Opitutaceae bacterium
AGGAACTCTACAAATTTCTGGAAAAAGAACCGGGAGAGCAGAGTGCTTACCGCCGCAATGTGATCACTGAAGGTATTGATTTGAATTCCCTGATCGGATGGCAGTTTACGCTGGGCGATGTTTTATTTGAGGGATGCGAAGAGTGTCGCCCCTGTGTTTGGATGAACGAGGCACACGGAGAAGGCGCGGAGAACTTTCTGAAAGGGAGTGGTGGTTTGCGGGCTCGTATCATAGAAGGAGGAACCCTGGGAAAAGGAAAAGTCTCCTTTGAGCGGATAAAAGAAATCCCCCTCAAAGAAAAAACATTCTCTGCCCCAAAGACACTATAAGGGTATTTTTCAGAGTTTTGAGCGAATCAGAGCTTCGAGTTTTCCGATATCGATCGCAAAATTCCGGATTCCCTCGGCTGTTTTTTCAGTAGCCATGGCATCGTCATTTAAGCGATAGCGGAACGATTTTTCATCGAGATGGATCTTTTCGATGTCCATTGTTTTGGCTTGTTCGACGCTCAGTTTACATGGGATCTCTTCATCGGAAATGGCTAATTCTGCTAATAACCCAGGGCTAATGGTTAAGAGGTCGCATCCTGCCAGTTCAAGAATTTCCCCTTTATTGCGAAAACTGGCTCCCATGACTTCTGTTTGGTAGTCAAAGCGTTTGTAATAATTATAGATGTTTTGAACGGAGAGGACGCCAGGGTCTTCCTGGGCGGCATAGGTTTTCCCGGTTTGGGCTTTATGCCAGTCCATGATTCGACCCACAAAAGGGGAGATTAGGGTGATCTCTGATTCTGCGCAGCGAATGGCTTGTACCAATGAAAAGAGCAGTGTCAGATTACAGTGGATCCCTTCTTTCTCGAGGGTTTCAGCTGCGGCAATACCTTCCCAAGTGGAGGCTATCTTGATGAGAATTCTATCACGGGAGATGCCATTCTTTTCGTAAAGTGCGATGAGGTCTCTGCCTTTTTTAATAGAACCTTCGATATCAAATGAAAGGCGAGCATCTGTTTCGGTTGAAACCCGCCCGGGGATAATATCGAGGATTTCTTTTCCAAAAAGAATCAGTAGATCGTCGGTTATTTTATCGATCAGAGCGGCGCCAGACAGGTTGGCCCCTCGATTATCGGCTACAGCTTTATCTAGTAGCTCCGCATAGGCTTCCATTTGGGTCGCCTTAAGAATGAGACTGGGATTGGTCGTCGCATCACGTGGGGCAAATTCTTTTAAAGACTGAAAATCTCCAGTATCGGCGACAACAGTGGTGAATTGGCGTAGTTGTTCCAGTTGGTTCATCGTTTTGGAAGTTTGATCGATTGGGTTAACGGATGTCTTAAGATTAAAAGACGCAAGAACTCGAAACGTAATAGGTCATTTATTTTTTGCCAGATAATCACAGAGCCATTTGATCGCTCCGGCTTCATCTTGAAAGGAGCCTTCGAGTTGAGCTTCAAAAGCAGCAGTTAAGATTGATTTGAAGGAAGGGCCGGGGCTTTCCCCTTTCTGGATTAGGTGACGGCCTTGTAAAATAGGTTTCGGCGCATTGAGGGCGAGTGCCAGTTCATCTGCTTTTTGTCGGAGCAGAGTAGTCCTTTGGGCCGAGTCGGATGAGACTAGAGGTGGACGACCCAGTCGATCCGCCTCCATTACAGTGCAGAGTTGGTTAATCGTTGCCGGGGCGAGCCGGCGGGAAAGGCGGCGAATACTGGCGTCAGAGGGACCTTCTTCTTTCCATGAATGGTGGTAGAGGTGATTTACGACGAGGGGGCGGATACTTTTCTGAAAGGAAAGAGGTGCTCCAATCCGTTGAAGGAAGTCATCTGCTAAAGGACCTCCAGCTGCTTCGTGTCCTGGACTGATCCATCGTTTTTTTCCCCGTCGTTCCGCAAATTCGGTGGTTGGTACTTTGCCTAAGTCGTGCGTCAAGGTGGCTAGCATCAGGGTGATGCGATCTTTAAGAGAGGCGGTCTTCCAAGCTGATAATTGGGCCAATGCATCCAGGCAATATCCAGTATGTGTAAGGACATCTCCTTCGGGGTGCCATTCCGGATCCTGTGGAAGGTCATGAAGCTGGGCTATTTCGGGAAAATGTTTTATCCAGCCAGTTTCCAGAAGAATGGTTAGTCCCATGGAAGGAATGGTGGCCCGAGAAGCCCATTTTTCCCACTCCATCCAGATACGCTCGCGGGGGAGTGTGGGGCATTCGGATTGAATTGATTGGCAGAGGGAGATGGTTTCCGGAGCCATCTTCAAGCCAAAGCGCCCGGCAAATTGGAAACCTCTTAAGACACGAAGGGGATCTTCTGCGAACGCATCACTGGTATGCCGGAGGATCTTCTTTTTGAGGTCCTGAACCCCTTCAAAATAATCAATGAGGGTCTCTTCAATCGGATCATAAAGAATCGCGTTAAAGGTAAAGTCTCGTCGGGCAGAGGCCTCTTTTTGACTCAAATGGGGATCTGCTTCGATCAGAAATCCCCTATGGCCTTTGCCGTTTTTGGACTCTTTGCGAGGAAGACTGAAGTCATATGTTCCCGAGGAGAGGGAGAGTTTGATAACTCCAAAGCTTTTCCCAACTAGGTTTATCTTCCCAAAAGAAGCCAGGAGTTTGATCAGTGTTTCAACAGTGCATCCATAGACTTCTATATCAAAATCCTTGGGGGGCAATCCAAGCAGCCAGTCACGCACACAGCCTCCTGCCAGAAATGGATGCCCTTTGTCTCCAATTGCGTTGAGGACGTCCAGAAGTTCACTGGGAAGTTGGTCCCGAAGAGAAGGGGCAGGCATTGAAACAGATTTTGTCAGGAAGGTGTCGCCTCAGTTTTTAAGGAGAGTCGAAAAACGAGGGCCCAGCCGATCAAAAAGAAAACCCCGCCGATGGGAGTGATTGGCCCGAGAAATCCGGGGCCACCCAAGGCGAGAGCATAGAGAGAGCCCGAAAAGAAGAGAATTCCCAGGCTCCAGCTCCAGCAAATAGCCCTGTGCAGGCAGGAGCAGGAGGAACGGGAAGAAGACCATAGCCCAAAGGCAAATAGAGCGAGACTATGGATAAAATGATAGAGAACAGCTGTTTTCCACGTTTCAGTGGTTCCGAGTTCGGTGAGTGTTTCTTTGAGGGCGTGCGCACCGAAAGCACCCAGAATGACCGCAAAAAAAGCAAATAATGAGCCAGTGGAGAGAGATTTCATAAAACAATTAAAAATTAGGCACGGAACTGGCTATAAGGCAAAATGTCTTTCTTTCTTAAGAAGTGAATTTCCAAGAAAGGTGGGCATTTAACTCAAATCCAGTAAAAGTATTTAAATTAGAAAGCAAACCCATGAAAAAGTTCATCGCTCTTTCCAGCCTCCTTATCACGTCGATAGTTATTCCTTCAACCCATGCAGATGTCACTTTTTCATCTGATTTGACCGCGGCATCGAGCTATGTCTTCCGAGGAATTGAATTATCAGAACTTACGCTGCATCCCTCCCTGGAGGTTGCGGTGGATGATTTTTATATCGGTATCTGGGCGGCTACCCCTATGGAGAAGAGAGATTCCATGGGTTATGTGGATGAAGTGGATTTTTATGCCGGATATGGGGTTGAACTATCCAGTTCAACAGCTCTGGACTTTGGTGCGACCATTTACGAATACCCTTCAACTGATTTTGATCATACCTTTGAGGCGTTCATAGGGATTAATTCTGAGATTAAGGGTATTGGGACCGGTCTTTATGCCTTTTACGACTTTGATCTGGAGGTAATTACGCTAGTAGGCTCCTTAGGGTGGAGTATTCCGCTTGAAACGATGGGAACCTCCTTGGATATGGGATTAAGCCTTGGTCTCGTTGAGCCGGATGCAGGGTCTAATTACGTTTATTATGGTGCAAGTGCGGCAGTGCCTTTTCAGGTGAGTGAACATGTTACCATTACAAGTAGTATCAACTGGGCTTCACACAACCTGTCAGGGGTGGAGGACAACCACTTCTTTTTCGCTCTTTCGTTTGGGTTTAGTGAGTAACTGGCCGACTGTAAGAGAGTAATTTCCCATCATTTGGTCGGAGTTTCTGATAAAGTGAGGTCCAGATGGATTCTCCGACCATTTTATACCCCCTTAAATTAGGCAGCTAAAAGGTTGACAACAGGGTGGGATCTACTACTTCCTCTTCCTCTTTTTCTCTAATGAAGACTTATCTCGCAAAGAAGGAAACAGTTGAACCTCAATGGAAGGTTGTAGATGCCTCAGGCCAAGTCCTGGGTCGTTTGGCTGTTAAAATAGCGACCATTTTACGTGGTCGTGATAAACCCGGCTATACTCCTCACGTGGACACAGGTGATTTCGTAGTAGTGATTAATGCCGAAAAGGTAGCCCTAACCGGTAAGAAGGAAGAACAGAATCAATACATGTTCTATTCTGGCTTTGTGGGGAACGAAAAGTATCGTTCACTTAAGGATATGCGGGCTAGAAAGCCTGAGTTTATTATCCAGCATGCAGTTAAAGGGATGTTACCAAAGAACCGTTTAGCTCATAAGATGATGACGAAACTTAAAATTTATGCAGGGGATAAACATCCGCATGAATCACAGAACCCAGAAACTGTAGTCCTCTAAATCAAAAAATAGACAGATATGGCTAGCGAAAGCACAATTTTTATTGCCACCGGACGTCGCAAAACTGCGACGGCCAGAATCCGTATTACTGAAGGAAGCGGAAAAATAACAATCAATGGTCGGACTTTTGAGAATTATTTTCCGAACGACAATTCTTCCAGACAAGCTGTTCGTCCGTTAATGACGGTAGAGCTTCGGGAGAATATCGATGTAACAGCAAATGTCAGAGGCGGCGGAAGTGGCGGCCAGGCAGGCGCGGTAGCACATGGTATTGCTCGTGCATTGCAGAAGTACAACGAAGAACTTCGTATTCCTTTGAAGCGTGCTGGACATCTGACTCGCGACCCTCGTGAGAAAGAACGTAAAAAGCCAGGACAGCCAGGAGCCCGCAAGCGGTTCCAGTTCTCAAAACGTTAATCGTTTTACTCAAGAACTGTTGAATTTCTTTTGCCCTCCTCGGCTTTGCCGGCGAGGGCATTTTTTATAATTACTATTTTGACCAATCCTTAAAACAAACTCATGTCTAACCAAGTGAAAGTTGGTATTGTTGGAGCATCCGGTTATCTCGGCGAGGTGCTGATTCACCTTTTGGCGAATCATCCCCATGTAACTCTTGGCATGGTGACTTCTCGTCAATACGTGGGGAAACCAGTTAGCGAAGTGG
>JAESUN010000385.1 GCA_016763045.1 Opitutaceae bacterium
CCATACCCCAGCCCACCAGCTCTCAACTTTTCCAACGTCTCTGTATACACGTCATCTGTCGCAACAAGTTTGAGAAGCTGAATCGCTAAATTCTGCTCTGCATCCGGTTTAGGTTCGTCTGGTGTCCGACTATCCATCACCAATCCCATAATCCGTTTGCGAGTCGCTTTCTCCGTATCAAAAATATTGATCGTATTGTTATAGCTCTTGCTCATTTTCTGCCCATCAGTCCCGGGCACTGTGGCAGTCGCTTCATTGATCTTAGGCTCGGGAATGACAAAAGTTTCACCATAAGTACGATTGAACTTTATTGCTATATCCCTGGTCACCTCAACATGTTGTTTTTGGTCCCGACCCACCGGGACAATGTTCGCATCATAGATAAGAATATCTGCCGCCATCAACACGGGATAGGCAAACAATCCATGATTAGCAGAAACCCCCTTCGCTATTTTATCCTTATAACTATGGCATCGCTCCAGCAATCCCATGGGTGTGATAGTGGAAAGAAGCCAAGATAGCTCAGCGACCTCAGGAACAGCTGATTGCACAAAGAAAACGGCTTTGGCGGGATCCAATCCACAGGCCAAAAAGTCCAAGGCAACATTGCGAACATACTCACGTCTTTTCTCCGCATCAAAGACGGTCGTCATCGAATGGTAGTCCGCGATGAAATAATAAGCTTCGCCCTGCTCTTGCAGTTCGATAGCTGGCTTCATCATACCAAAATAATTTCCGGCATGGGGAAGACCTGTTGGTTGAATACCCGATAATATACGCATTAGAAGTGCCAACAAAAGGAAGTGTTTGCCACAGGGGCGAACAAAAAATGAAACAGTAAGTGGCTGCTAACCCATCGTGAATAACTCTCAGTCCCTTCTCGGAATCGTCCGCATAGCAGGGCGTGTCCCAACGATCATCTCTCGCTCGAGAACACCTCCAAAAGCTGTTAAAGGATAAACCAACGAACGACGCCCTATAATAGTGCCCGGTTGCAAAACGGCATTGCAGCCGACCTCCGCGCCATCACCCAACAATGCGCCCATCTTGCGCAACCCGGTTTCAGCTGTCCTATCAGGAAGGTTGATCGTGATCAGTTGCTGATCCAGACGGAAATTCGATAAGATAACCCCAGCTCCAAGATGAGCCCCATTTCCCAAAATGGAGTCACCTACATAACTGAAATGTGGTACCTTCACATTATCCAACAAAAGTGTATTCTTAAATTCACAGGCATTCCCTAGGACACAACCTCGACCAACAATAACATTCCCCCGTATATAAACCCCAGGGCGCAGTTCGACTTCCGGTCCAATATAGGCAGGACCAATGATTGTCGCATAAGCAGGTAGCTTAACCGTCGGATCAATAAAAACATCACCTTCAATGTGTACTCCTTCGGGGATTGCATTCTCAAGCAGAGACATTTCGTGAGCTTCAAGGGCTGGCCCAATCGCTTTAATCCATTCCCAAGCATCGACTTTCTCATCAAAAAACTCTGAGAAAGGTAATGAATCAGGGAAGCTGAAAAGTTCGGAAGCTTTCACGCTCAAATCATCCTAAAATCGAAAGCATTTCACAAGAGGTTATTTCAAGAGGAAATCTCTTTTTCCCGAACGCTGAGAGCCCAGAAAAAGACTCTCTTTCCACAAAAAAGCTGAAAGAACTGCTCGTCCTTTCAGCTTATACCACGTTTTTTACGTAAAATGGAGCGGGCGGTGAGGTTCGAACTCACGACATCCACCTTGGCAAGGTGGTGCTCTACCAATTGAGCTACGCCCGCAAAAAAGAGTCGCAATAATCAGCTGAGACCTTGTGGAGTCAACCAGAAATTAGATAAAAGTCCCTCCTACGGAGCTCACTCCCCTCAATCTCTAACTCCACTGACATCCAGTTCCGGCCATTGGCTCAGCTTACGATGCAAAGTGCGGCGGCTGATTCCCATCAATTTGGCTGCTTTTGTCCTATTTCCTCCAGCTTCAATCAATGCCTCCCGCAACAGACGTTTCCCATTCTCCTCTATCGACAAAGGACTCGTAAGAGGAACATTCGCATCAGTTTCTTCATCCGCTTCTGTTCTGAATTTTCGATCAAGATCAAATTCTTGGATACGACCACCTCTATGCAAGACCACGACATTTTCCGCAAAATTCCTCAATTCTCGGACATTGCCCGGCCACGAATACCTCATCACAGCCCGCATCGCACCTGGTTCAAAAGACGGAACAGCCAATCCATTTTCCTTCCCCGATTCTTCTAGAAAATGATTCAATAAAATCGGTATATCTTCCGAATGTTCCCTCAAAGGAGGCATATTGATCTGCACGACGTTTAATCGGAAATATAAATCCTCCCTGAACGTTCCCTCTTTAACCATTTCAGTCAGGTTCCGATTTGTTGCCGCCACCAGACGCACATCCACTTTCTGCTCCGTCGAACTTCCTACCTTTTCAAAGGTTTTCTGCTCCAGAAAACGAAGAAGCTTCACTTGGGTGCTAAGGCTTATCTCCCCTATTTCATCCAGAAAAAGGGTTCCTGAATCCGCTGTTTCAAAACGACCTATCCTCCGCTCTGTCGCTCCCGTAAAGGCTCCTTTTTCATGCCCAAACAATTCACTCTCCAGTAAACTCTCCGGCAATGCTGCACAATGCACCGCCACAAATGGCCGCTTGGAGCGACCACTATTCTGATGAATGGCCTGAGCGATCAATTCCTTCCCCGAACCTGTCTCACCTTCAATCAGGACAGTCGCTTTAGAAGGCGCGACAAGTGCAATACGTTCCCTAACACTGTCCAAAGCACTGGAACCACCCATAATACCTTCAAAATTAAATTTCCCATCCAATCTCTCGTGCAGTTGCTGGTTTTCACTCTCCAGAGACTTTGATTGAAGAGCTCGTTTAATCAAAATCTCTAGTTTATCTAGATTAACAGGTTTTGTGAGAAAATCCGTCGCTCCTCGCTTCATGGCCTCAACAGCTGAGCTGACATTCCCATACGCTGTCATCATGATAACCACCGGCTTATTTGATAATTTAAGGGCTCGATCCACAACTTTCATGCCTGATTTTCCAGGCATTCTAAGATCTGTTAGAATCACGTCAAACTCTTGAACATCAATGAGATTGAAAGCCTCATTCACATTTTCAGCTAAATAAACATCATACAAATCGTCCAAAGCCAGCTGAAGGCCCTCACGAGTATGTTTTTCATCATCAACAATGAGAATAGATGCAATCATTGCATCTATTTTCTGGGAAGAACAACCACAGGTCAATGGGAAATAATGTCCCACATTTGCGATTTATGACTCTTTCAATCCTTTAACAATCGCACCCGACGATTCTTACTGGGGAACTGCAACGTAACCGTCGTCCCCACGGCTTCTTTGCTATCGATACCGATCTGCCCCCCATGATCTCTCATAATACGATCGACAATCATCATCCCCAAACCGTGCCCGTCTTGCTTGGTCGATTGATAAGGCTGAAAAACTTTTCCTATATTTTCTTTGCTGATTCCGTGCCCGGTATCACCAAATTGAAGATAAACGAATTCATCATCACTCCTTGAAGAGATCGATAAAATACCACCTTTCGTCATCGCCTCCATCGCATTTTTGATGACATTAAAAAACACCTGTTTGAGTTGGTCCTTATCTGCGAGGACAACCAATGCCTCCGAAGCATTCTCTCTCTTTACAGACAAACCTCTATCATCCAGTTCATTTTCGTAAAACGCCAAAACTTCATCCAGAACCTTCAGAGGATCCAGTTCATGTAAATCAGGAATTTGAGGTCGGATTGCTTCGAGAAAATTACGGATAATTCCATCGAGTCGTTTCACTTCTCTCTGACAAATTTCCACCGAAGAAGATAATCGCTCCACCTCCGGAGCCACTGCCAGCTTACTCAAATTTCGTTTCATCACTTCGAGATGAATCGAGAGAGAATTTAATGGATTCCCCAGTTCATGTGCCACGCCCGCTGCCAACATCAGAATAGACGAAACTCGCTCACTCTCCAGCATTTCTTCCGTTGAGATTTTTTCCTGCGTTATATCACTGAGAATAACCGCTGCTTTCCGAGAATCCTCTCCCTCCGCGAGATCCTCCTGAAACGGAACCATGTACAGACGGATAAACCGATGTTCAGGATACCCCAATTCAATTTCCCTAGAAAGCGACGTTTGTGAATCAATCGCTTCATCATCCGCTGAATCCAGTGAGGCCCGTAGACCTGGGATAAACCGCCAGATTGTCGCTACATCCATGTCAGCCTCTTTCAACGCAATCATCCGACGCCCTGCCTCATTCGCGTATTC
>JAESUN010000386.1 GCA_016763045.1 Opitutaceae bacterium
AGTCTGGGAGGACAAAAATATTTTGAATACCAGCGATGTGTAGTGGATGATCTCCTATAAGGATATGCCGATCGATGACACTCACGTGTGCGATGATTTTTCCGTCGACTTCTATGATGTGGCTCCAGGAAGGAATAGACCCATGCCATGCCCGGGTTTGCGAAAAGACCGAAATATCATCCGAAAAAACGAGGCAAAGACTTTTGCGGATAGCGGCGTCAATGGCCGGATTGATCTCCGTTTCAGAAAGAGTGGTGATGCGCATGTGGCTGCTTGGATAATTTCCTATGCTCTCCGCTGAGAAAGACGTTTTTCGAGTTCATCGAAGTGGGAAGCTTCGACATCCATAGAAGGGAAGTCTTCGATGAGCTGTTCGTAGGAAGGAATGGAGCCCCAAGCTGTAATGGTAAATGCTTCGATAAGTCTTTCAGGGACGATCCCCATCTTGCGACTGTTGGAATGGTAAAAGTTGATTAAGAACTCTTTCCATTCTTCCAAATCTTTAGGCGCTGAAAATTCGTTTGGAACCACCCATGGTAGCCATTCTTTTATTTGAGATCGATACGCGTAGCTGGTGCGGAGGGGAATCTCAAAGACGGGTTCGATATTGAAGGCGATATCATGAGGCAGATTAAGGCTTTTCTGATAGAGATCAAAGAAGTTTAAGATGACGGGCACTTTGATGGATTCGGATTGTGTCTCATCGGTGGGATATTCGGGGGTAAATGCATGAGGGACATTGACCATGTAGGCAATCTTTCGAACGGCATCTGCGACGGCTTCGTGATCAACGTGCAGACCGGCCAAGGGGTGAGAGGTCAAGGGAGGGCAGAAAAGATAGTCGGGTTGGAAACGTCTGATCGAATGCCAAAGCGCAGCCATAAAAGCGGTGTCCAAAATCAAGCAACCTTCGCGGGCGTGAGAGCCATCTGGAAGGGTGAGGAGTTCTGTTTCATATCCTCCTATTTTGCCTGCGACCTCCTGTTCGCTTTTTCGGATGCGTCCAGTTTCATCTCTGGTGAGAAAATGATGGCCAGCTTTGCCATCGGTGCAGACAAGAGAGAGGGTTTGTAATTGGTTTCCGTATTTTTGCCGAAAGAGCTCAAAAGTGCCTCCTCCGGAAAGCTCGAGATCATCGAAGTGTGCATGCACACACATTATTTTTAGGTTAGAATTTTTCATCGAGTTTTTGAATGAAACGGAAGAACGTTTTTAACTGAAGTAGGCAACGACGCAAACGATAAGCACCATGCCAAACATGATCCATTTGAGGACTGTCTGAGAGACTGAAATGGAGAAATTCACACTGGCCATCGCACCTGTCACAGTCCCTATGGCCATTACTAATCCGGGGATCCATAGGACCTGATCTCGAAGGACATAGACGCCGAGGGCCACAAGAGTCAGAGCTGCGGTGATCGCCATTTTCAGGGCATTGGTCCTGACGAGATCATAGCGTAACCCTCCGGCAAGAGCTGCGATTAAAATAAAGCCAACTCCAGCCTGCACAAATCCTCCATAGAGGCCTGCTAAAAAGAGCCCTAGCCAGGCCATTGGTCGTTCTTTGACAGTGAAGGTGGCCGTTCCTTCGGGAGGAGCCACGATGGAGGGCTTCACCAGCATGAGGGCAGCCATTGCCAGCATCGTGGTCGGTAATGCGGGTTTAAGCCAGTCGCTTGGCAAATAGGAGGCAACTAAGGCGCCGATGAGAGAACCCGAGAGGGTGGGAATGAGAGTGGGGGCAATCGTTTTGGGCTGGAGTTTCCCTTTTTTGTGAAAGCTGCGTGCACCCGCAATCGATTGCAGTAAAATACCCACTCGATTTGTGCCATTGGCAATATCTGCGGGCATTCCCATTATCATGAGAGCGGGTAGGGTGATCATGGAGCCACCACCTGCAATGGTGTCAATAAAACCGGCCAAGAAGCCAGCGCCGAGCAGTAAGGAAATCGATAATAGGGTTATTTCGTATTCCATTAGAAAAGTTCCTTAGGGAGGCTCGGATTCAGTCAGGGGTTTAACGTTTTGTGAAAGGGTCCACTTCTTTCTAAAGAGGATGCAAAGCGCATTCTTTAGAAAAGTTTTTAAAAAATTGAACTGGTGCTGGGTTTTGGTCAAGTTGCATACAGGAAAAACGATTGGAATGAAACGATCAGAAATTAATGCCATTATCAGGGAGGCCCGGGCTTGTTTTGAAAGACATGGATGGAAGCTTCCTCCGAAACCGCGCTGGGATGTGACGGATTTTGGATTGAGCAAATTTAACGAATTTGGACTTTTGTTGCTAAATTTGGCAGAAGAACCGGAGTATTGTGAGAAGCTGATGTATGCGCGCAAAAATCAGCAGACCCCGTTGCATTGCCATCGTCAAAAAAAGGAAGATATCATTTCTCGAAACGGAGAGCTTCTCGTTGAGGTTTGGAAGGGTAATCCTGATCCAGAGGCAGAGAAAACTCAGATACCGATTCGGGTAAATGGAGAGCCGATTGCGATCGAAAATGGCGGTCAACTGATCTTAAAAGCAGGAGAGCGGATCACGCTTTTTCCGGGGTACTATCATGCTTTTTACCCAGTGACAGATGATTGTATTATCGGAGAAGTTTCGACGGCAAATGATGATGCCAATGATAACTTTTTTCTGAACCCAGAAGTGGGTCGATATCCTGATGTGGAAGAAGATGAGGCTGCTGAAATTCGTTTGCTGAGCGATTATTAAGTTCTGGTTTTTCGATTTATAAACCTCGTTTCGTCTTTTGAGGAATGGGTGTCTGGTTATCCTTTACACGTTCGGAAATGAATGTTTCCTACACAGAACGATTAGAAGACGTCTGCCTTCTTTGAGAACTTACGAACGTTTCGAAACAGTATTGAGGATCATCATTTATGAAGATAACACTCGGAGAAGAAGTCGTTATTTCGAGAGCCCCTGAAAAAATCAAAGATTGGGGGCCGTGGCAGTTTCCCGTAATTTATAGATGTCGAGGGCGGTTGTATATCGAATTTAATGCGGCCAATGACAGTGCAAAGGATTATTCTCTACCGAAAAGGAAATATGTTTCCACTAATGGAGGTGAATCCTGGGAGGAATCGAATGACTTTTATGGCCTGGAGCTTGGGAATGGAGAGATTATCCGGCCTCATATCAAGCCATCTCTTCCTGTAGAGGAAGTGTCCTTACCCGAAAAGATAGGTAGCGTCATTAATTATGGTCTGGAGTTCAAAATCTATGATCTGGCTAAAGTGGATGAGCGGTATAAAAAGTGGTATATAGATCGATACAGTCCTTTGACAGATACCGTCTCGACTGAAGAAATTAAGGTAAAGATTCCCAATGGTGCAGTTTGGGTTGCCGAAGGTGTTCTCCCACCGAATTTTTTATGGCATTTCCAACACGGTTTTAATGGAACTGTTTGGTCGCCTCAATATCGGATTGATAATAAGCTCGGGTCTTTTGATGCGTTATTTCTTAGAAGTGATGATGGTG
>JAESUN010000387.1 GCA_016763045.1 Opitutaceae bacterium
TAAAAGAAAACTGGTCTCTTTAAGGAAGGTGCTAATCAATTATCGTAAAAATTGAAAGATAATTTATTAGTTTTGAATCAAATCACCGCCCGAATAAATACGATTAAAATAAACAGATATGCTCGGAAAAATTAAAACTGTACCGCTTAGAACTATTTGGAAAAATGAAGCTCACAACTTTACGCCTTGGTTATCGGAAAACATTGCTGAATTAGGACAAGCTCTTGGGCTTGAATTAGAATTTGATAATGCAGAAGTTTCTGTCGGTCCTTATTATGCAGATATTTTGGCAAAGGATGTTGGAACAGGGCAAAGTGTTGTAATAGAAAATCAATTGGAGAAAACAGACCATGACCACTTGGGTAAATGTATAACCTATGCCTCTGTACTCAATGCTTCTGCTGTAATTTGGGTTGCTTCGGATTTTACAGAAGAACATAAAAAAGCATTAGATTGGTTAAATGACCATACTTATGATGAAATAGCTTTTTATGGAGTACAAATTGAATTACTCCAAATTGACAATTCAAGCCCTGCAATCCAGTTTAATATTAAAAGTTGCCCTAACAATGCGGTACGACAAGCCATAAAAAGAAAAAATCAAGGAGAACTATCAGAAGCAAAAAAACTTCAACTCGACTTCTGGACAAAATTTAAAGAGAAACTAAAAGCAACAGGGAAAATTGGTTCTCTTCAAACTCCAAGACCACAGTATTGGTTTGACGTTGCTCTTGGAAAAGCAGGCATAAATCTGTCTAACACTTGTAACACTTGGGAAAAAAAGATAGGTGTTAGGGTTTATATTGCTAACAAAGAAACTGATGAATGGCTCCCTTATTTTGAAGAACATAAAGAAGAAATTGAAAATAAAATTGGAGCGAAATTAGACTGGAACCCTAATCCTGAGAATAGAGACAAAGTAATTACTTTGACTAAATCCTACGAATTGGATAACATGGATAATTGGGAAGAACCAATAGAATGGTTAGTAAATCAGACAATTATTTTCAGAGAAACATTTTCTAATCTGATAAAGGAAAAAAGAGAAAAAATAACTGCGTAGAAAATGAAATTATCTGACCTTACAATTGAAAGTATAAAAGAGTTTATTTCTGGAGATAATGGATTAACTCCAAGACTTACTGGTCAGAAAATACTAAAGCTATTTAATACGGTTGGATTTAAAGACGTTTATAAATTCGATGGTGGTGGAATGCCAAATAGTTTAAGCCGAAACGAATACGTTCTTGAAAAGTTAAACGAAATCAACGGAACGAAAAAGATTATCAAACTTATTGAAAATGTGTTTGACCCTAGAAATTTTGCGAATGATGCATCTAAAAACATAGATAAAGCTGTTGAGAAATTCAGTCCTTTAATTCAACAAGATGGTTATCGTTTGGAAGGAATAGATGGGCAATTTAAAATCATTGGAGCTGACTTACCTGATGAAGTAGAGGTAGAAATACATTTTGAGGATATACAAACACAAATAATTGAGCAGATTAGAAACGCAAAATTTTCTATTTGGATTGCAGTTGCTTGGTTTACAGATAAAGTTTTAATGACTGAGCTTTATAACAAACAAAAAGAAGGAGTAAATATTAGATTGATTGTAATTGATGATGAAATTAATGAAAAATATGGGTTTAAATATGAAAATATTTTTGAGACAAAGCGAGTAAAGCCAAATGGAAAGTACAAAAATATTATGCACCATAAATTTTGTGTGATTGATGTTAAAACAGTAATTCACGGTTCTTATAATTGGACTAATAAAGCAAGATGGAATAAAGAGACAATCTCTATTGATAACGGACGAGAAATTGCGGAAAAGTTTGCAAGTGAATTTATTGAAATGATTAAACAAAAATGAGCATTACAAGTATGATAGGTTATTATTTGGAAAATTCAGCACTATCAAATATCAAGACAATTCTATCTATTTGACCATTGCTAACCTCGAACATCTGTGCCATCGAAGTATTTACTCCAGTCTTAGAAAACTCATACACCAAACAAGCTGCTGATCTCGTTTCAAATGACTTTAGCATTTTATATTGAAACCCAATTGGAGGGTCTTTCTTCATTGCTTGTATATAACTCTCAGGATTATTATATTCATTGAGCGTACCCTTAAATGTAAACCGATCCGATAATAACGGACGTAATGCTCCCATATCTTTATCGGAGAAGACAACATCCATATATTTTAAGGCTAATGCTAACGGTTTCACGATGCAATTTTACACATTGATTTTTAATATCCTTTAAGTATGTCAATAATTTCACTTCTGAACATCATTTTTTCCTCTGCTGACATTATGGAATAAGATTGTTTTACCCTAGTTAGAATAACATCAAACTGTTTCTTTGGTTTATATAAATCTTCTTTAAGCTCATCGGGCAATACTGATTGTAGTAAAGTCAACATATAATCATATTGCTCTATAACGTGTGATTGAAGCTGACTAAGATTGAAACTTGGTATAGGCTCTTTTTGTTTAGAGTAAGCAATAAGAATCCTGGAAACCTGATTAATTCGTTCCAACATTGGTTTTGATACAGATGCAAGTAATAAATTTGCTTTTCGCTGTTCTTCAGGTATATCTAAATTGCGAAAATTGGCAATATTAATGTTGTCTTCTCCAATTAGTAAGCCTTGTTCAAATAAAGGCTTCCAATCGCCCCCAGTTGGTTGATTATTTTTTGATTCCATTGTTATGATGTTATTGATTAATAAATGATTTATTGTCTTTATTAGTTAATTTGTTGAATAATAGTTTTACCAGTGTATCTGAATTAGTAGCATTCATTGTCGCACTTGCAATTGCTTCTGCCTCCGTTTGAGCAAACCATTGAATCCGTTGTTGGGGATTCCTGGTATCACATAATTGAGGAGCTGATAAAACCAGTAGTTTTCGACAACTCGCTGGACGGTGTTCGTACACCTTGCAACTTTTGGTATTGTCATCTACAAAAACACAACTCCAATCTTCAAAAGGTTGGCTATGCCAGTTCTCTCTATCATAATTTGATTGACGTTGGAGCTTCTCTTTATCTATCTCAATATTTTCATGTTTCATATAAGCCGATAAAAGATCAGCTTCATCATCGGTAGCATCTACATGAATATTGCAACAAAAAGCACAACCTTTCTTGCATTGTACACGCCTTCCCATTTCGCTATCCATATTCTCACCAACTTCCAAATCAATGAGCTTATGAAAATTTACAGCAGCACTAATTCCACCCGCTTCTTTTTTAGCACGTTTATATTCACCAATGTAATGCACTAACATTTCTGCCATTACTCCTTTCTGTTTGTCTTTAGCTCTGTTGTATA
>JAESUN010000388.1 GCA_016763045.1 Opitutaceae bacterium
ACATTCTGAAACCCAATCCAACAGTGTGAATTATGAAGGCGAGAATACAAAGGTAGAAGGCTGTCTTTCCCAGTGTTTTGGGCGCGGTGAGCCATGAGGCACAAGCGAGAAGAAAAACAACGACATAGAGGACGATGCTCCAGTAGAAGGGTTGAAAGCTGTTAAAAAATGTTTCCTGTTGGCTTTTTCGTGTTTTGCTCGGGATGACTTCTTTGTACCAGTTGAGCAGCTTTGAAACTTCTTGGTTAAAGGACTCGGGGGCTTCGTTTTGGTAGGCCCCAATGATATTAGCGTAGTTTTGAACCACTGGGTGAATCTTTTTGTGAGCAATGGTGCGGAGGAGAGCCTCTCCGATGTTCAGCCACTTTGTTTGCTTGGGATCGAAGTCACTCGGAGGAAGGATGAAGAAATAGGCGGTTTGCTCGAGTGTTTGATAGCGATTACCAAAGGCGACCAGTTGATTAAAGGCGGTATGGTCGTAGCCTTCTGTCGTTTCTCTCTTTTCAATCGCCTCTAGACCGGGATCGATTGAGAGGGCGAACATTTCGACTTCTCTTTGGAAGTTGGGTGAGTCTTCTGGTTGCAGACTGTTTTTCAAACGTTGGTAGAGGATGATTTTCTCCCGCAGTGTGATGATGTTCTTTTGGAAATAGGAACGATCTTTTCCCTCGATGGCTCCGGCGAGATTGGTCTGTCGATCGATCTCTTCAAAGGAGGGTAATATTTGCGAATAAGAAAAGTTATGCTTCTTGGTGGCTTCCAGCTTGAGCAGGTCCACGACTTCTGGATCACGGATAGAGAAGATTTTCCGTTCGTTGGCGGTCTGGGGGGACATGAGTAGCTCTGTCAACCAATGTATGGCTGTGAGCTTTCCTTCTTCGATCCGAAGTGTTTGTTTGTCGTGGATGAGCCGAAGGGATGTGCGGGCGACAGTATCGATAGGTTTGATACGTCCATTGAGCAGGATGGGTGTTTTTCCGAATTCAACGAAGTCGAATTCGGCTTTTTCGGATTCTCCTGAAAGAGAGAGAATCGAAGCCAAAAGAGCTGTGACAAAAAGAAGGGCGTTTTTCATTTAAGATACTTTCCTCCGTCTGAAGAAACCGAAGAGATGGAAACAGAATTGATAGGTGAGACCCAGAGCGATAAGAGTTGATGCGATGTAGGGGAGATGTCGGCTGGGGTTTCGAACAACCTGGAGAATGGAGGTTGTATCATCATTGGCAAAGCTTGCCTGGAAGAAAGTGAGGCCTCTATAGCGTAAGGGGTGATTCATCTTAATGAGGACTTCGCGATCCTCATTTCGATCTGTGTCCTGGAGCCTGATTCGGCTGGAGAAATTTTTAGGAAGATTAGTGCCAGGGTAGCGATCGTGTGTGAAATCATGGAGAGTGATTTTAAAGGGGTGATACGTCCGCTTTTTCCGAAGGCTTATTTCGAAGTGACGGTCTTCGTAATGGAAGTGCTGTGGTTCATTAAAAGCATTACAGACCATCCAGGTATCTAATGGCCCTTCTTTTGTCTTCACGGTGATAAAGGCTGTTACGAGATTGGATTCATCAATTTTTCCTGTCTTGGGCTGTTCAATGGCGATCAAGTTTTTTCCCAACCCACTGGTGGCGCTTCGTCCTGAGGTGGGTGTTTCCGGAGTGCGACGGGCGATCAGTGCATTTTCATAAAAGGCGTCTATCTCCAGAGAAAACGGAATGACCGGGTGTTGAATGCTTCCGCCATCTGCCAGCCGGGCTGCAGGGATACTTAAAACAGTATCCTTTTCGGGGTCGCTCGTATCGATGAGTACGAGCTCTGTTTCGAGGATGGACACGGAGTAAGATTTGGTGGCTCCCTCATCGAGAATCATTTGAGAATCGCTCTGGAAGAGGCTGGTCAGGAGCTCTCCGAGAAGTAAAACAACAACGCCTAAATGGATGAGAGATATCCCCAGTTTCTTCCATCCGGGTTTGTAGCGGACAAAGTGAGCTGTCAGGAGATTGACTAGAAGCACGGAGCCAACCAGGTACCCTCCGGGAAGGAAAGGGATTTTCCATCCGAGATTGGGAACAGTCCAGAAAACAATAAAACTACGAAAGTATTTCTCCAGGGCTCCGTAGATGCCCAGGTGAACCTGGTCGAGAGTTCCTATGAAGATAAGTACCATACTGATGGTTAGGCAGATGATCGTCAGTTGAAGGGATGAGAAGAGTCGAAGAAGCTTCATTGTAGGAAGAAGAAAAGGGCAGTTCAGTTTGAGAGAAACTTATGGAGAAGTCGGAGTCTGGACTGTTTTCAGGAACGACATGAAGGTTTCCTCTTGAGCCAAGACAGCAGAATCTTCACCGGACATTTTGAAGAACCAGGACTGATGATTGTAGGGAAGGATGGCTGCGATGATTCGGGATTTAAATTTTTCGTCTAACACAGTGGTTTCGCTTACCATCTCGACCAGAGTAGCGGGGAGTCCGGCGATGGTGAGGGGAGTCGTTTGCTCGGGTAGTTGCTCTGGAGTCAGTGGAGCTAAGCCCAGCTGACCGCGCCATCGGTTGATGTTTGGTAGTAGGCCTCCAGCTCTATTGGGGAAAGCGATGACGGAGATATCCACTTTTTGACCATTGCTGTCCGTAACGTTGAAACTCCCTTTTCTGAAACTCGAGAGAGCGGCGGTTGTCCATGTTTTCGGGTTTTCCCATACAAGATCATTTGTCTGGATAGAGGCGGGTGCTTCTACTGTATGAGGTGTAGGACGGATGTCTTTGGGAGCTTCATAGACGGTGAGGTTCTTGTCTTTACAACCAGAAAGAAGAATGAGGAGGGACGCGAGGAAGAGCTGTGTTCTGAAGGACATACAAACGGATTTAAGAGGGCAGAGTTCCGGGGATTTGCTAAAAAAGCAAGAGGACTCGGGCTTAAGGCGACAGTGTGAGTATCGCTTTCTAGGTTTCAGTAGGGGCTCTTATGACGATCCCCACCGGAGTTGTCGGAGTTGCCGGGGAGAATAACCGGTATTTTTTTTGACCATGCGGGAAAAATGGAAGGCATTTTGGAAGCCCGAACGTTCGGCGATTTCGTTTATCCGGAGCCCCGTTCGGGTGAGGAGTTTGATGCCATGTCGAATGCGGACATCCCAGAGATAGCGAAAAGGAGTTATCCTGAGGTGCTTTTTAAAATTTCGAATGAGATGGTTGGGAGACACGCCGACTTCGTGCGCAATCGATTCGATCGATAGAGGTTCATGGAACTGAGTCTCGATGAGGTGTTTGGTTTTTAGGATGTCACTGGGTAAGGGGTTTTGCGGGATGGGTGTCAGGGACTCGACGATAAGGCAGTAGTTGAGGATGCTGAGCCCCAGCTGCTCCAGAAAGGCATCTGATCTCGGGGATTGTGGGGAGTTGTTGCGAAGGCCGAAATCGACCAGGGTCTTCAGTTCGTCTGTTACTGGAATAACCCTCGGTAGGGCGGTTATTTGGGTGGCGATTTCATCTGAAACGAGATTCGAGTTGAGGGCGCACCAAGTGTGATGGGTTGGCTCGACAGCTGAAAACTGGATCATCTCATTGTGGCCGGGAATGAGTAGCGTATAATGACCTTCGGAGACGGTGTACTCAAAGTCCTCGATTCGGAAAAAGGCAGATCCCTTATGGATGATAACGAGCTGATAGTCTTTCTGAATCCGCGGGCCACAACTCCCTCCGGGCTTGTAAGTGACGTCTCCAAAGCAAATGAAGGGAGAATTTTGCGTTTTATCAATTATAGATATGTTTTTGATAATGCTAACCATAGACAGAACGGTTTAAATGTAGTATTAGATAGGTATAGATGAATACTGCAACTGCGAATACCCCTGAGTCGGTCTTTGATCGTTATACAACCGCTTTCTCGAGCTGGCCAAAAGATGGCAGCAGGCCAGCGGGTTATTTTACCTCTTCCACCTTGGGTCAGGCTGGAGACTTTTATCAAGAAAACGGATTCTTCGTGTTTGAGGATGCGTTTAATGCTGAAGAAGTGGCTGAGCTGAATGAGGAGACTGTCCGTATTTGCCGTGGAGAATTGGGTGATCTCGGTAATTGGATACCTTCGGATGCTTCAGAGAGCGATGATGACGTTATCAGTAAATTTCTCTGTATCCATTTTCCTCATAAAATTTCAGAGGTGATGAAGTCGACCCTTACGCAAAAAGCGATGGTCGATGCCTTGGTCTGCGCGATCGGGCCAAATGTGAAATGCATGCAATCGATGCTCTTTATCAAAGCTTCGGGGAAGCCAGGACAAGCATGGCATCAGGATGAACTTTATATCCCAACCAGAGATCGATCACTGATGGGTGGATGGATCGCGATGGATGATGCAACGGTGGAGAACGGATGTCTCTGGATTATCCCCGGGTCTCAGAAGCCGGGGATCCTCTGGCCACAACACCAGCATGATGATCGTCGCTTCGACTGTGCTGGAGAGTCGTGCGAATATCCGTACACCGATGAAGATTCTGTTCCGGTCGAAGTGAAAGCCGGTAGTATCGTTTTCTTTAATGGGTATCTGCTACACCGCTCATTGCCTAATCGGGCGACATCGGGTTTCCGTCGTTCGTTGGTGAATCATTACATGAGTGCGGAGTCGATTCTTCCCTGGCAGATTGGGAGAAAAGAGACGACTGCTACAGGTGAGGAAAAACCGAGCGTCCCTTCAGGGCAGGCTGATTATCGAGATATCGTGATGGTGGCTGGCCAAGATCCGTATGCATACAAGGGGATTGAAAATCTGGCGACTCCGCATGTAAGGCCTTCGGGTGAAGGCGGCTGTGGCAATGCGGAAAATAACCTGAAGAAGGCGACTTCTCAGTAGAGTCGTTATCTGAAAGCAGCTCATTGTTAAGGATTGCGGTTCGGGATGAATAATCCCAGAACGCTTGGACTTGTGACTCAGAACCCCACCCCCATTACTTATTTCAATCGTTATACCGGCGAAGAGGAAACAGAGCCTGTCTACGGCGAAAAGTGGCTACGTTGGGTTTATGAGACCGGCATAGGGCAGGGCTTTCTTCATTCGGTGGTTAAGCGTTCTCTCTTTTCCCGCTTTTATGGTTGGCGGATGGATCGTGCGGCGAGTCGCTCAAAGGTGGCTCCTTTTATAGAGAGTTATGGATTGGATGTGGCCGATTTCGCGGATGCACCGGATTCGTATAAGACCTTTAATGAGTTTTTTATCCGGAAATTAAAAGAGTCGGCCCGGCCCATTTCAACTGAGCATGATGTGGCGGTCTTTCCTGCGGATGGCCGGCATTTAGGCTTTCAGGATATTTCAAAAACCCAGGGCGTGTATGCCAAAGGGCAGCGATTTGATCTGGATACTTTTTTGGGAGATGCGGCTCTGGCCAAACGTTATAGCGATGGGGCGATGGTTATTTCCCGCTTATGCCCGGTTGATTATCACCGCTATCATTTTACCTGTGAAGGGGTTCCTTCAGAACCAAGGTTGATCAATGGGCCTTTGTTTTCCGTTAACCCGATCGCTCTGCGTCGTGACCTGAGATACCTCTTTGAAAATAAACGCATGCTTTGCTCTTTGCAGAGTGAATTGTTTGGCCAAGTGCTTTGCCTGGAGATTGGGGCGACCTGTGTTGGCAGTATTGTGCAAACCTACGAGCCTGAGAGGAAAGTTGAGAAAGGGGCAGAGAAGGGGATGTTTCGCTTTGGAGGGTCCTGCACGATTCTTCTCTTTGAACAGGGAAGAATAGAACTTGCGGCTGATCTCTGTGAACAAACAGAGAAGAGTACGGAAGTCTTTGCCCGGATGGGGGATACTCTTGGGAAAGCGTTATCGTAGGGTGATCTAAAAATTAACAATATTTTGCCTTGTCATCCGTGATGGTAAGCTGAATCTTCCTCGCTCACACCTGCCCGGGTGGTGAAATTGGTAGACACGCCAGATTTAGGATCTGGTGCCGCAAGGCGTGTGGGTTCGAGTCCCCCCCCGGGTACCATCTTATTGTATATCAATAGCTTACAAAATAGATATTTGGGAATTTCCAGTGGATTTAAGGCCAACGAAAT
>JAESUN010000389.1 GCA_016763045.1 Opitutaceae bacterium
ACAGCAGGTTTAGTTTCTCTGATTGAAGAGGTGACGCCTGCTAGAACGAGGCGACTTTCGAGAATTCATCCGGCCACGAAATCTTTCCAGGGTATCCGTATTGCGGTGAATGAGGAATTGGCAGCGATTACAGATGCCTTACCAATCGCTTTTGATAAACTCAAGCCGGGTGGGGTCTTGTGTGTGATTAGTTTCCATTCCCTGGAGGATAGAATCGTCAAGAGACAGTTCAGACGTTTGGCGGGGCTTCCGATCGATGCCTCGGATAGTACTCCTATGCAACTGCGGGACAAGAAAGCCGATTTGCTTTCTCGGCGTCCCGTGATGGCAGGGGAAGTGGAACAATCCCTCAACCCTCGAAGCCGTTCTGCAAAGATGCGTGCTCTCAAAAAACTGTAGATATAATGAAACATCAGAAACCCAATTCTCTTTTAAACCGGTTGTTAGCTATCACGCTTCTTCTGCTTGTTTTTGCGGGTGCCATAGGTTTTTCCACCGTTTGGCTGCGTCATCAGATTTCTGTGGCAGCCAATAATAACAAAATGATCGAGTTTAGATTGGCAGATTTACAAAGAAAAGTATCCGAAGTAAATGCTCAGGTGGCAGTTGCTGTGGGTATGCAAAGCTTACTAACACAGAATGCTAATTTAGACCTTGGCTTGATGCTCCCTTCAGAGAATCAGGGCGTACGAATTTATGAAGATGTAGAAGTTCGATTGGCGCGGAAGCGTAATCAGCTTTTGTTTAGCTCAACTTCCCGCCAAATGGAACTACCTCAGCCGTAGAGTGTATGTCGGAGGGCTTTATATCTGCATTTAGACTAGGGATTGTATGTGTAGGTGTGCTTGCAGGCTTTGGTGGCTTCGGGGCAAAGCTAGTCCATTTGCAAGTGATCCAAAGAGATGAGTTGGTAAAAACGGTTGAAAAAGCTCGAAAAAGAGTCGTTGTCTTAAATGCTCGTCGAGGAAGTATTCTGGATGTTCATGGTAATTTAATGGCCACCAGTCAGTCGTTTATTGAGGTGGGAGTAGATCCCCATTCTACAATAGAAGAAGATGCTACTAAATTTCCTGAGTTAGCCGCTCTTTTGAAGGTATCAGTGGAAGATTTGGTGGCTGCTTTTGATCCTGAAACAGCTTTCCGTAAATCGAAGAACGGAAAAGAGGCTAAGAGGATTCGCTGGAGAAAATTGAATGAGACAGTGGGAGAAGAGACCTATGATCGCATTCGGAAACTGGGGGTAAAGGGGATTTATGGAAACAGATCTTTTCGAAGAACCTATCCTGGTGGAAGCCTAGCCGCTCATGTTTTAGGTTATGTCAACCGAGAGGGGACTCCAACCTCTGGCGTAGAACAGTATATGGATTTTTATCTTCGAGGACAGGACGGCTGGAGAGAATCCGAACGAGATGGTCGGCGTCGAGAATTAGCACAGTTTCGTTCTTCAGAGATTTCTTCGGTGGCTGGATATAGCATTATCTTATCCGTCGACATGGTTGTTCAGCATATTGTCGAAAGGGAATTGGAAAAGATTGTTGAGGAATTTAATCCGAAGGGAGCGACGGTTATAGTCAGTGATCCTCTTACTGGGTACATCATGGGATTGGCAAATTATCCTTCCTTTGATTTGAATTACTACAATAAGGCCGATATCGCAAGCCAGAGGAATATCGCTGTTACGGATATTTTAGAACCAGGCTCAACCTTTAAAATTGTGGTGGCTAGTGCTGTTTTGGAGGAGTCTCTCGTAACACTGGATACGGAATTTAACTGTGGAAGTAATGTTATCTGGGTGAAGGGAAAAGCATTGAGGTTGCCTCGTGATTCCCATGATCACGGGACTATGTCTGTTTCAGAAATTGTGACGAAATCGAGCAATCGTGGCGCGGCTCACCTTGGTGTTTTGCTTGGAGAAGATCGACTTTATCAATATGCGCGAGCTTTTGGTTTTGGCGAAAAGACTCAATTTCCATTTGGAGGAGAAGTTCGGGGTATTTTACATCCAGTGAAGAAATGGGATGGGCTAACTATAACACGTCTACCGATGGGACATGCCGTATCAGCAACGCCCATGCAGATTCATTTTGCGATGTCCACTATCGCAAATGGTGGTATTTTAATGAAACCGCAGATCGTTTATCAGATTGTGAATGAGGAAGGTGATCCGGTGTTTATGAATGATAATGGAGTGGCTGTATTGCCATTTGAGCCAAGACAGAAACGTCGGGTTATCTCGAGAGAGACTGCTCATACGATGGCGAAACTTTTGACTGATGTGGTTGCTCCTGGAGGGACCGCAACAGGAGCGGCTATAAAAGGCTTTGAAGTAGCAGGTAAAACGGGTACGACTCAGAAAATCATAGATGGGCGTTATTCTAGTTCTCATCACGTTGGGTCTTTTTCGGGCTTTTTCCCAGCAAGCAGTCCTCGGGTAGCGATTACGGTGATTGTGGATGATGCCCAGATAAAGGGAAGAATTGCCTATGGAAGCACGGTAGCGGTCCCTTCATTTAAGGTGATTTCTGAGCAACTTATCCAATATTTGGGGATTAGCCCCACCGAATCTAAAAAGACATATGCCTCCATCGACGGAGATCGTTATGATAGATTACCTTAATACGAATTCATCGATAGCCGCTCCTCTTAACTGTGGTATATTAGAACGTCCTCGGAAAACTATCCGTCAATCAAAAAAAAAGCATCCAATGGCTAAAACGCTGGCAAATATTTTTTCAGAGACAGAGCTCATCAGTTGTAAGGGTGATTTAAATAAAAAGATTAACAATCTGGTGATCGATAGCCGGAGGGTGACTCCGGGTAGTGTCTATTTTGCACTTCCAGGGCTTCGTTCTGATGGGCGACTCTTTATTAATGAAGCTATCGATAGAGGTGCTGTAGCGATTATCTCAACAGAGAGTCGCCAGTTTGCTCTGGCCAAAGTGACCTTTATTCAGGTGGAACATCCACGGAAGGTTTTGGCTGAGGCTTCCCGTCGATTCTATGACGAACCAGATTCTGATCTTGATTTGATCGGAGTGACAGGAACGAATGGGAAAACAACTGTTTCGTATTTGATCAAACACTTCCTCTCAATAGGAGGAGAATCAGTGGGGATGTTGGGGACGATTCAGTATGATTTGGGCTCAAGAACAGTTCCCTCCTTCAGGACAACGCCGGAATCTTTGGATATTTATGGAATGTTTGCTCAGATGACATCAGCCGGATGTCGTCGAGCGGTGATGGAAGTAAGCTCGCATGGGATTGACCAATTTCGGGTTCATGAAATGGCTTTTGCTGCTGCTGTCTTTCTTAATTTGACGCAGGATCATCTAGACTATCATCGGTCCATGGAAAATTACTTCGAGACTAAGGCACGTTTCTTTACTGGAAAAACAGGGGCTGTTCCAAAGGTTTCTGTAGTGAATGTAGATGATGAATACGGTCGGTGTTTATTGGAAATAATCCCGCGGAAATCTCGCGTTATCAAATTTGGCTTATCGGCGGAGGCGGATATTCGGGCTGAGGAAATAGAATTGGGTTTTTCCGAAACGGTATTTCGTGTTATTTGGCCAGAAGGAGAAAGCACTATTAGGACAAGTTTGGTTGGGCGTTATAATGTCAGTAATATCCTCGCTGCTTTATCTGTTTGTTATGGGATGGGGATGGATCTGAGAGATGTTGTCGAAAGTGTGGGACAATTTGAGGGGGTTCCGGGTCGAATGGAGAAGATAGAGGGCTTGGTGGGCATCAATGTTTTAGTAGATTATGCCCATACAGACGATGCATTACGTAATGCATTGGAGATGCTCAGAAGCATTACTCCAGGTAGACTCTTGGTGGTTTTTGGCTGTGGTGGCGATAGAGATAAAACAAAGCGCTCGGCGATGACTGCTGTGGTGCAGGCCAAAGCAGACTTTGCATGGGCAACAGCTGACAATCCGAGGAAAGAATCGCAGCTTCAAATCTTTGAAGATATGCGGAAGGGAGTTTGTAAACCCAAATGTATTGAATTTGTAGAGGATCGGCGGCATTCAATTAGCTTGGCTCTCGATGAAGCGAGGGAGGGTGACTCTGTTCTCATTGCGGGAAAAGGACATGAGTCGTTTCAAGAGTTTGGTGACACGGTAATCCCTTTTGATGATAGGCAGGTAGCTCGAGAATTAATAGAGGTAAAGAATCTTAAATCAGATGTTTGATCCTGTTTTATTAGCTGATTGGGCAAAGGGTGAGTGGAGAGATTCTATTCCACGGTGCCCCGTTACGGGATTTTCGATCGATACACGTACCCTGAAAGAGGGAGACCTTTTCATTGCTCTTAAAACTGATGAGCGTGATGGCCATGAGTTTTTAGGAAATGCAGCTGAGGCAGGAGCAGTAGGAGCAGTCGTTAATCGGAGAGTTGTTGGTGTTGGAATACCTCAGCTGGTGACAGATGATCCGATGAGAGCTCTTCAGGAAATAGCGAGAGAACATCGAAGACTTTTTACATCACCGATTGTTGGGGTGACGGGTAGCTGTGGTAAAACTTCGTCTAAAGATATCATAGCGCTTCTTTTGGGTGGACCAGAGGAGGTTCTTAGCACGCACGCAAATTTAAATAACGCTCTCGGTGTTCCATTGACGCTACTCGAACTTGATCCCGGGAAGCATCAAGTGGGAGTCATTGAGGCGGGTATTAGTTTAGTGGGTGAAATGGAGCTTTTAGGTTCATTGATTCATCCAGATGTAACAGTTGTGACGATGATTGGATCCGCTCATTTGGATGGATTGAAGTCATTGGAGACCGTTGCGAAAGAGAAACTAGTGCTGGCATTGTCGGGTAAACCGAATGGGCTAGTTGTTTTTCCTTATGAGTGTTTTAAATTTGCTGCTTTCCGTTCACTGAGGATGCCTATTTTGAGTGTAGCGAGAGAAGGCTTTGAGAGGATTGAGGGGCGTTCTCCAGATTGTGTGTAT
>JAESUN010000390.1 GCA_016763045.1 Opitutaceae bacterium
AGAAAACCTCTGCATGGGCTACTATGAAGAAGCTGAGCTGATCCATGACATCTTAAATACCAACGGTGAAACAACAGAACGGGTTCTCGATCGTGTCGCCTCAACCGTCACTGTCGATCTCCTCTCTGTTCATGAGGATATGGCCGGAAGAAGTGGCGCTCTGGCTGGCCCGACTCAAGTAATCGAATTCATTCAGCCTTACTACCGCCGCATATGGGACATGCTCAAAGATAAAGGCTGCCGTCTTTTTGATCAGGACAGTGATGGGGATATGAATGCAGTTATTCCAGCTTTCCTTGAGGCCGGAATCAACGTCATGCACCCAATGGAACCCGCCTCAAACATGGACATAGTAAAAGTCCGTGAAACATACGGGAATCAATTAGCCTTCTACGGAGGTCTCAACAAATACCTCCTAAAAGAAAGTAAGGAAATCAGCAGAGCTAGAATACAAGATTCCTTCCATGATCAAAACGGGCGGCTGCGTCCTGGGACTCGATCACCGGGTCCCCAATGGAACTCCGCTAGAGAACTACCACTTCTACATCAATAAGGTCTGGGAAATAATCGAACGCGAAACGGCGTAACCTTACGAACGCCAGATTCGGCGGATTCCATCCAAGTAGCTAGATCACAAAAAACAATTCCCATTGACATCCAAACTTATGTAGATTGCCTAAGAAACGAAATGAACGTAAACTCTGTATTGATTCTCAAAGCGATTAAAGTCCTTCGCCTCTGGCTGAAGGGTTGGACGCTCCTGTGAATTGATACACCAATCTCTGGAGACGGCCTAAGGCAACGATGACTCCAGAGAAACTTATGCTTCTGTAATCTGGAAACCATTCGAATGCTTGATGCCTCTCCGGCTCAATTTGAATGAATACATCCAGAATCCAACAGGGAATGACAAATATCACCACGCGGCTTTTGAGCAGTGGAGTGGTCCTAATGCTATTTTCGGCAACATGCTTTGTCGCCAGTATTATTCTGATCAAAATCGCCGGCGACGACTTTGGAATTTCCTTTTGGCTAATCACTCTCTGTCGTTTTGCAGTGGGGCTAGTATTGGTGCAGACCCTTTTTCACGGAAAGCAAAAAGTTGCCTGGAGAAGGTTGTTTACCGATCCTTGGCTCCTGACTAGGGGCCTTTTAGGAGGTTCTATAATACCTCTTTATAATCTCTGTATTCTGGAACTCGGAGCAGGTCGTTCGACTATATTGAGCTCCTCCTACCCCATTTTCGCCGCCCTCTTAGCCCCCCTTTTAGTTCCCGAAAACTTAAAGCTGAGACATATTGTAATGGGTCTGATTGCTCTCGGAGGAATCTTTCTAATGACAGGGCCAGAGAGTTTTGGAGATGGTTTGAAAGGTTATGACGCCCTGGCTGTTTTCATCGCGATCGTATCCGGCCTCATCGTCGTCATTATCCGAAAACTTCATGCCACTGACAATACAGCCACCATCCTTGCGGCACAGTGTGTTTTTGGTTTTATCATCTGTGTGCCAGGCTCTTTAATCGATGCCTCAATGCCCTCCCTCTACGGTTGGTTCTTTTTAGTTGGCGCTGCCTTGTTGGTCGCCATGGGTCAGTTAACCATGACCCAAGGGTTTAAATATATTTCCGTTTCAAGGGGCTCAAGCCTCCACCTTTTAACACCTGTTTTAGTCACAGGCGCTTCCATTGTCCTCTTAGGTGAATTCTTCACCCTTCTTGATATCATCGGAGGTCTCTTGATCGTCTTTTCCTGCCTATTTATCGTCAATGACAGATGGGTCGTTCCGCTAAAAAGCGGTCCAAAAAAAAGTAATAAATGCTAATCTAAGCTTTGAGTAATGGCATCAGCTGCTAAATAAGCTGTTGTCCATGCGGCCTGAAAGTTGAATCCACCCGTTACGGCATCGATATTGATCGTCTCTCCCGCAAAATAGAGATCGGGCAGAAGCTTACTTTCCATCGTTTTGAAGTTGATCTCCTTTGTATCAATGCCACCGCAGGTAACAAACTCCTCTTTGAAAGTGCTTTTGCCATTTACCTTCAATTCACAAGAACAGAGCATCGTAACCAACGCTTCTATCTGCGCCGACTTCAAATCGGCAAAATTGGATTTCTCCAGTTTCAAGACATGGATCATTCTCTGCCAAAGACGTTTGGGGAGCTGGTAAAGCACCTGATTCAACAAAGCTTTTTTCCCAGAAGTTTCCTTTATTTTTTGAATCTCCTGCAAAACCTTTTTCGCCTCTTCTCCCGTCCAATTCACCTGGATTTCAAATTGGTAATGCACCTCATGTAGAGCTCTAGCCGCCCAAGCAGAAAGCTTCAAAATTGCCGGGCCACTCAAGCCCCAATGCGTGATCAACAAAGGACCGGATTCTTTAAACTTCTGACCTTTGATTGTCACTTCAGCCAATGGAACAGAGATACCCGCCAAACCATCAATCAGTGGATTTTTGATCTTAAAGGTAAAAAGCGACGGAACGGGGTCAATGACGGTATGCCCCAGGGTTTTTATTATCTTCCATGTCACAGGACTGCTTCCGGAAGCCATTAAGACCTTTCGGGCAATAAAGTCCTCAACAGGAGTTTTCAGAGCCCAAAGCCCCTCTTTCCGTTCAAGAAGTGAGACCGTTGTGCGAGTCACGATTTCGATCTGATAGCGTCTGCAAAGCGCCATAAAGCAATTGATAATAGACTCCGACTTATTGCTACTGGGGAAAACCCTCCCATCCTCTTCCGTCTTCGTTTCCACGCCTTGTTCGGCCAACCAGTCCATCATCTCTCCACCCAAAAAACCGTGAAAAGGACCTCGGAGCTCCTTCTCCCCTCGAGGGTAATGGGAGATCATTTCAGCGGGATCAAAACAAGCATGGGTCACATTACATCTGCCGCCACCCGAAACCCTTACCTTGCTTAAGATCTCATTGGATTTTTCCAGAATCAGAATGCGCAGCGCAGGGTTTCTCTCAGCACATTGAATCGCGCCAAAAAAACCCGCAGCTCCTCCTCCGATAACAATGAGATCGTAAGTCATTTTTTAAGCTAAACCTCGGATTTATTTTTAAAATTAAACTGCATGAAAAGATGCTATTTGCATGGCTTTCTCCGGCGAACCAGTGAAGGTGATAGAACAACCAAACGCACCCAGAGTGCCACCAAAAAACGACATCTCCCAAAAACAAAATTGTTTCGGGCAATTCTCTTTCAATTCGAATGACTACATCCAGAATCTCAAAGACAGCCAGCGCTCTTCAGAATAACGGACTCATCCTGATGTTACTTTCGGCAACATTCTTTGCTGCCAGTATTATTTTGATCAGAGTCGCCGGTGAGAATTTTGATATTTCCTTCTGGGTAATCACCCTATGTCAATTCAGTGTAGGCCTTGTCCTCATCAATACCTTCTTTCACGGAAAGAGAAAAGCTAGCTGGAAGAAAGTTTACACGGATCCTTGGCTCATAGCTCGCGGAATTTTAGGTGGGTTTGGCATACCACTTTATAATCTTTGCATTTTGGAACTGGGGGCTGGCCGCTCTACCATTTTGGGCTCCTCCTATCCGATTTTTGCGGCTCTTTTAGCCCCCCTCTTAATCGCCGAACATTTGAAGCTGCGACATATCCTCTTGGGTCTTGTGGCACTGGGAGGAATCACCCTAATGACCGGTCCGGAAAGCTTCAGGGACGGCCTAAATGGTTATGATGCTCTGGCTGTGGCCATCGCTATCGCATCCGGCCTCATCATAACCATCATCCGAAAGCTTCATGCCACCTACAATACCGCTACCATCTATGCGGCTCAATGCGGATTTGGCCTCATGATCTGTCTTCCCGGCGCTTTCCTCCAGTTCTCAATGCCTTCCCTCTCTGGTTGGTTTTTCTTAATCGGCGCCGCATTATGTGTCGCCTTTGGGCAGATAACCATGACGCAGGGATTTAGACATACTTCCGTGGCAAAAGGCTCAAGCCTCCACCTTCTAACACCCGTTTTGGTTACCACAGCCTCTTTTGTCTTCTTAGGCGAATTCTTCACCCTTCTCGATATCATCGGAGGTACCGCAATCGTCCTTTCCTGCCTCTTCATCGTAAATGACAAATGGGCCATCCCTCTAACAGGACTTAATCGATAGCGAACCACCCCTTTCGTTTAAGGAATAGGGATTGGATTAGACCAGGCAAACCCACCACGGCCATCATCAATTTCAATACGGACATGAGGCCTCATGGCCTTGGGCTCAGATAACATCTCTTGCTTGATAAGGCGTTGTGTAAAAGCCTCAACGCTCTTGGAAGAACCTATGGATTCCAGCGGCATTGAGATTTTCGTTACCGGGCCATCTGCATCTGCCTCCACCTTTTTCGACAGCCAAGGAAGCGTTGATAAGATGACTCGATGAGCTTCTGAACACTCAACCTTAATATAAGTTTCACTAAAGGAAATAGCCTTAATTTTCGGCCCCGTCGTACTGTAATAGAACCCCTGGCGCATCGCATTCAAGAGAGCTTTACGATCATTCGACTCGGCTCTGACTTCAACCCAGGCCCGCGGACGATCCCCAATCACATGACGGTCATCCGTCGCCAGCCCCCAAACGATTTTACCAACAGCCATCAGATCATCGAGATGCAGAGTAGCCAATCCACGGCAGCCCATATTCACCCCCGCTAAATTATAGGTCTCTATCCCAACCAACCCATCCAGCTCCATCATGAGACCTGAATAAACTCCGCTCAGATGAGGATGCGAAATGTATGGCAACCCACCCTGCTCCAGAACATCATAAATAATGTCCTGAGGATGAACCCCCTTGCGTTTCACCGTATCAATACCGAGAGAGAGGACTTCTGCCCCATATGCTTCATCCCAGCAGACACCTATCTCTGCGCCCGGAATAACCGTAATATCCAGACCGTCTGCTTTCGAAACATCCGCGACGACATTGTGATCCGTGATCACGATGAAATCCATCCCGTGATTCTGATACCACTTGGAGAGTTCAGAAACGCTGTGTTTGCCGTCTGAGGCAACCGTATGGTTATGAACACTACCTCTATACCAATTCCCGCTGGTTGAAAAAGGATTTCCTGAAGTTGCTGACATTATTTGCGTTTAATTTTTTGCCTGGATTATCCTCATTTTTCCTGCATTGGACTCATACTAAGCCTGCTATCTTTGCAAAGGGATCCCAATTTTTATCCTGGTGCCATTCATACTCCGCGTACCTGGCCACTTCCAAACTCCTCTCTTTGCCAAACAAAACTTCAATCAATCCCAATGCCATATCCATTCCGG
>JAESUN010000391.1 GCA_016763045.1 Opitutaceae bacterium
TGAGACGGATCAGAAATTTCTCGATGCATTCACCACTCTCGTCTCTCAACGACCTGAACCAGAAAAAATGGCAGAGCCAATTGAGACAACGGATGAACTTTCTGTTTCAGACAATATTACCGCCCCGGCAGAAATAATCGAACCAGAGGAGCAACCCATCCCCACCTCTCCAACTCTATAAGCTCCGCCTTTCCAGGTTCACTCTAATGCCTTCAGACCGGCCTCCTAACAAAATGAAAACCTTCCGGTTCATTTGCGGGAAGAGTATTGGGATGTGCTACTGTCTCCTCGAATATTTTTTTATCTGCATCTTAGCTCTCAGCGCCTGCTTTCTCCTGTATCTCTGGTCTCAAGAAGATATGCCTGTCCCGGCTTTCGTTCTAAAAAACATCGAAAAAAGACTCGAACAAGAAGGCTTCCGAGCCCAAATGGATGATATCCATTTCGACCCTTCAGGAACAATTTTCGTCAAAAACATTCGCCTGTATTCACCCATCAGCGACAACCCTATTTTGACGTGTAAGGCAATGTATATTGACCTCAACCTGCCTAGACTTCTGTTTCGAAAAGTCTACGCAAACAGAGTTGAAGCCTCTGGGGTTGAACTTTTTTCTCCCCCTCAACATTCCCCCTCAGGTATTAGAGAAAAAGTTTTTTCAAATACCCATATTTCTTTAACACATGACAACAATCTCTGGATGATCCACAACGCAATCATTCAGCTAGGAGAGTTTAAAATTAAAATACACGGGGCCTTTCGCGATTACACTCCTAAGATTGAGAGGGAAAAGAAAAGCCTTTCTTACCATCTTGCTCAATTAATCAAATTTTCACCAGAACTACTAGAAGCCCAAGAACATCTCTCCTACTTCAACGATCCAATTCTCACGATAAAAATAACCCCGAGAGGAACTCGTTCACTCATTGCAGATTTCGAATACACCTCAACCGACTACCAAAACCCAGCTACTCCAAAATTATCTGCGATTCATTTACAGGGAACAGGGAGTTTCCAATTTCCGCTAAAAGGAACCCTTCAAATATCGGGCTCTATCGGCCGAGCTCAGCAAGAAGCATTATGGACAAGCAAAAACATCCAGATAACAGGACAGTGGGGATCACTGCCAAATAAGGAAGCTCCATTACCTCAGACCTTGCAATGGCGTGTTGCCGAAATCTCGGCCCATAACGCAACACTCAGTTCCTTATCAGGAAAGATCTATTCATCTCAAAAATCTAAAATCCTTAGCCAATTCTCATTCTGTTTTGGTGACAAACCTGTTCATGCATCGGCTACCGTTGATATTGAAAAAGGATCCGGAATACTTTCCGTCAGCGGGAAGGGAGGAAGAAATTGGCTAGAGCTAGCAAGTCAGGCCTCAGATCGAAATCTCGTTAAATATGCAACCCTAACAACAGAACCAGACTTCACCGCATCCGTTGACATCCAACCGGGCTGGAACTGGAACCAGGCAAAATTCACCTTAACATCTGGCCCTTTTTTAGCAAAAGGAGTTCCCATCGACCGAAGCTATGTCACCGGAACGGTGACGCCAACTCAGTTCGAGATGGACACACTCGAAGTCGTCAACGGGGGATCTTTTATTTCAGGATCTTACACGACTCTTCTTTCCACAAAAGATTATCGATTTAATCTACGAGGAAACTTCCACCCATCGACACTCTCTCCATGGTTTCGTAGCTGGTGGACAAACCTATGGAAAGAGCTTTCCTTTTCACCGAAAGGAGCCAATTGCGATCTTAGTATACATGGTAGACTCAGAGATCACTCACGCACACTGATAACCGGGATCACCGATTCATCGGACTTCTCAATCAAAGGAGTTCCTTTTGACAGATTTCGAAGCAAACTTCTCATTAAAGCCAGGTACGTTGACCTCTACGACCTAACCGTATACCGGTCTGAAGGAACCGTGACCGGAGACGTTCAATTGCAATTTGAAAAAGGACAAAAAGTTCCTGTCACACAGATTTTTAATATAGATTCAACTGCCGACATCAAACGAATCGCCACTATTTTAGGTAAAAAAGGAATCAAGATGCTTACTCCATATGAGTATAGCGTCCCTCCGTCGATCAAAGCACAAGGGACTATTTACCGCAAAGACACCCATTATGATTCATCCTTGGACTTACTCATAGACACACCACACGCTTTTATTTTCAACAATATACCTCTCACTCATTTAACAACTGCTGCATTCATACGAAACAAAGAGGTCAATCTACCCGAAATCCATGCGGGAATTGCAGAAGGAAACTTAACCGGCTGGGCGTATCTTCAGAACAAAGATTTGAATTTCGAGTTCGCCCTCAAAGAGGCTCGTTTCGGAAAATCCATCGCCCTTCTTTCTGAATACTTGTCGGCCAAGGATCTCTCTCCTTCTAAAACCAAAAAGAAAACCTTACTTCCTGAAGGCGACCTGGGAGGAATGCTGGACCTCTCTCTCATCGCAAAAGGAATCTTAGGAGATCCACTCAGTTACACAGGAGATGGGACAATAGACATAACCGAAGCGGAATTAGGGAAAGTACATGTCTTTGGACTTCTTTCGGAGATACTACAATCACTCATGCTAAAATTCAGCACGCTCCAATTTACAGAAGCGCATAGCGATTTTCATCTGGATAAAAAAACTATCTCCTTTCCAAATCTTCACATGAAAGGCCCCTTGGCAGCCATTAAAAGCCAAGGAACCTTTACCATGGGAAGTAAAACGCTCGATTTCCGAGCAAAAGTCTTCCCTTTTCGTGAAAGCAGAACACCCATCTACGCACTCATAGGAGTCATCACCAATCCCTTCTCCTATATGTTTCAAGTAAAACTAGACGGGACCTATTCTGATCCCAAATGGCGCGTATTAGTCGGTTCTGGAGCCTCCAAAAAGACAAAAGGAAATCGCTCCGAAAAAATTGATTCCGACGCAGAAGAACTCCCGTCTTCTTAAAGGGTTTTTATTTAAAGCTTAATTGAGCCAATTCGGACACCAGTCTTTTATTCGCCACCAAATTATTTTTTTGGGAAGGATCTCTCAACATATCAAAAACAAACCACGGCACTCCATCTTCTCGCCATGCAGCCGCATAACGAAAAGTTCTGATACCTCTCCATTTTATGCCACAATTAGGTGGATACGGAGGAACCGACGGCATACTGATGGAAACCCCTTCAGCTCTTACCTCCTGTTTTTCTTTTGAGAACAAAGAAGCCGAAAAATCAATTCCATCTAAATCTCCGTGAGGCGATCCCCCTACCAAAGCAACAGTCGTAGAATAAAGATCGACTAAACTAACAATCTCTCCCTCCCGTAACCCAGGAATAATTTTCTCCGGCCACCGAATTAAAAGAGGGACACGAATAGACTCTTCGTAGGGCCACCCTTTGCGAAAA
>JAESUN010000042.1 GCA_016763045.1 Opitutaceae bacterium
ATGGCTAAAGTGCGTTTATAAAGTAGTTCGGCCTGCTCATACTGCCCTTGTTTTTGGTAAGGCAGGGCTAGGGTGTTCAGGCTCGCGGCGACTCCTAGATGATCGGGGCCAACGTTTTTCTCGACGATTGCAAGAGCCTTCTCGGCAACAACGATCGCACGGTCATATTCACCCGCTTGATAAAGCTGTAACACCTCCTGATTGAGAGCCTTCCATTGATCACCTGCACTCTGCGCAAAAACAGACGAAGCGCCCGACCACAAAAGAAAAAAGACCACGGCTATTTTCAGTATATACTTCATTTATTCTAACATCCTTTCTCCGGGTAATTGGCTACCTCTAGGTCGAGAGCGGTACACTTTTTTCCCATACAATATTTGGTTATGCCTCATCCCTCCAAAAAACGATCAAAGCCCCCAGTTCTTTCGAGCGGTTGCCATCGATCGAATCTGCTCACCACCCGGATTATGCCCAATACCTTCTTTCGTCCAGCGTTCATCAACCGGTTCACTGGCAGGTTGGAAACGAATATCGCAACTTAAGCGGAAACAATTCGTGAGGTTCGTCGAAGACGCATGCATCGTATGCATGCCAAAAATGATAACGTCGCCGGCGCAATAGTCTCCGATCACCCATTGCCCGCCAAACTTCTCCACAATTTCCATGGGGTCACGCGTAAACCAACCCTCTATTAGATCCCGATCCACATCGACTTGGCCGTATGTTTCTCGTAACCGGGAAAAGCTATCCAGTTGATTGGATCCGCGACACATCGCGAGCGTTCCCTGTTCAAGCCCCAGATCTCCAAAAGGAACCCAAACTGTGTGCAATTTTTTGGTCCCCCGTCCCATGTAAACCGTATCGTAATGCGCACCCGTGTAATCTTCATTCCCAACAGCTCGTAACCATTTATAAGAATAGGTCAGAGCCGGTTCTCCAAAGTAGCTTTCAAAAAAACGATATAATTCCGGCGCTTCCAAAACAGCGGTAATATCTGGATGATGCGCAATCCCCTTGCGCCCCATCATACCCACACTACGACCTTCGGCCGGCATCACTCCCTCCAAAACAGGCGTACCCGGAGTCAATTTTTTCTGCTCCTGCATGTGAGTCAGAATAGTCCGTCGTGCATGCAACACTTTATCTCAATCCAGAAAATTTCGAAAAAGCAGGTAACCTTCTTCTGCCATGCGGGCATGCAAGGCCTCTACATCACCCAGCAAGTCATTTGCCTCTCGCAATTCGCTTAATTCATTACCTGGATAATCCAGGGTTCGATGACCAAATCTAATTTTCATAGAAAATTTCAAGTAGCGCTTCTACCTCACTGAACAGAACGCATTTACCAAGGGAAATCCAGCAAAATGAAATGATCAAACCGGTTTTATCCATTCACCCTTCTACTTCTACCCCAAACTAACCGAAACAATTGATGAATCAATCTCGAGAAATACAACCACAGACTAACCACTTCCTTCAAATCAACGATTTGCATGTCATTGCGCCGGGATTCAAGGGCCGTGGTAATGGCTACAAAGGAGCCAATAAACGGGCTACTTGGCTTCTCAACGCTATCGCTCAAAAGCAGGAAATCCCAGAACTAGACTTGGTTCTGGGAGTGGGTGATCTTGTCCATGGGGAAACCCTGGAAGGGATCGAAAAAGATCTAAAATGGTTTCAAGCAGCTAACCAAAATATCTCCTACCCCTTCTACCCGCTTATGGGGAATCACGAAGTGAGCCAAAACCAAGGGGTATCCGAATGGGAAAGCCCCTTCTTGAACACCTTCGGCGCAGAAACCAACAACTACACCCTCTCATATGGTGATCTTCTCATCATCATGTTCAATAACAGCGGCACTGGTCACATGTCCTCAGAACATAGCGCCAAACAATTTGAATGGCTTCGCAGCACTCTTGAGAAAAATCCATCCAGACCCAAGATGATCGCCTGTCACGTACCCCTCATTCCGATACGGGAAAAATCCGTCCTGGCCGAGAGCTTCGGATTTCAATCTTATTACACGCTTGAGCCCGATATCCTCGAACTAGTTGAGCAACACGCTTCTTCCATTCTAGCCGTTCTCTCAGGACACTTACACATGACTGGCACGATCATCCAGAACGGCATTCACCACATCTGCATCTCGGGAACGGCCTCATATCCTAGCGACTACGCGCTCTATACCCTTCTGGAAAACGGCATTGAAGTCAGTATCCGTCAAGTCCCTTCCCATCTACTGGATACATGGGAGACTGATATTCACGGAAAAAGACGTCACGGAAAAGACTTCACTGATCAAACCCACGACACGCCCGAAACCTATCTCATGGGTAATCCCGAAGAACGTCATTTCATCATTCCTTTTAAGCATTAAAGGGGACCAATATCAATCCGCGGCGTAGGCCTGCCCTCGTTGTAAAACGACCTCAGGATCGGCGGCAGTCCTGAAAGAAACGGGGAATGTCTTGAGGGTTTTCCCATCCGCTGGAACCCTGACATCGAAATGTAAATGTGGCTCGGCAGAATAGCCGGTGTTGCCAGAATAACCGACCAACGTTCCCGCCTCGATTCGATCCCCTTTTTTCACCACGATCCCCTTTCGTTTAAAATGAAGATAGGCTCCGATCGTTCCATCGGAATGTAGAACAAAAAGACAATTTCCTCTCGTTCTATATTTCTCTTCTTTTCCACCCTTTCGATATTTCTCAACGAGACGAATCACAACACCTCCCCTGGCGGCATAAACAGGTGTCCCCTCTGGCACCACCCAATCAATCGCATAACGAAGCTCCTCAGAGTGGCGATGCTTTTCCTCAAACCCCTGAGTAACTTCGACCAGCTTACCCTTTTCAAAAGGAATCCTATAGCGGTAACTATCATCATGTATTGAATGGGCACTGCCCATCCGGAAATTCGAGTCATAATGGAAAACCCATTCCGTTGATCCATTCAATCGCCTCAGGCTAAAGAGCTTTTTCTCTGTTTTTGCTTCCACCACAAAAACATTCTGTTCCGTATCGGCAATGAGATCAAAAAGTTTCACATCAAAATCAATCGTGATCGCAACGGCAGATTTATTCTTTACATAAAAGTTCAGGGAATCCCCCTTTTCCTTCACGTAAACCTTGACCGCCGAACCATACAAAAAACCGGATGAGAGGACAAAGAAAAGTAGCAATCTGCTATACCGAATATACTTCATGTTGAATTGTCTCTTGTTCTCTCCATTACGTTTTTAAAGGAATAATTCCTCCTGAAAAAAAGAACATCCGAGCAAATAGCAAGACGTCTTGTTCCGCTGTAAAGAAGTAATCGTCTCACGTCTTTCCATTCCTTCATTAAAAAAAAGAATCTCCCTATTTAGCGAGCTCCTGTCTTTCCGATATAACAACCTAAAGTCCTCAACCAATTCATCGCAGCTATCCATGCCAAAGAACCCATCGGATCATTCAGATGAACACAACCCCATCCAGAAACTCAG
>JAESUN010000043.1 GCA_016763045.1 Opitutaceae bacterium
ATCACTCTCAATAAAAAGGGTGGTTTTGGAGCAGAAATTGCGGCAGGTATCTGTGAGCGTCTACCGGGAGCAAAAGTTAGCCGACTTGGCACGCCTGACACGCGGATTCCTGCTTCCCCTATTCTTTCAGCCGCCCTTCTTCCAGATGCAAAGGCCATAGCTGCCAAGGCGCGCACCCTCATGACTTCATGATAATAAAGGGGATTGATGTCCTGCTTTGCCCTATCGAATTGCCTCAAGCGATCCGGTTTGGTGAAGTTGAGATACGAGCCCGTGATTATGTGGTAGTCCGCATCAGAACAGATGCCGGAGTGGAGGGTTATAGTGTGAGCTATGCCCGAGGCACTCCGTTGCTTGAAGCCGTGGCTATTTTGAGTCGAAAAGTCATAGACCAAGATTCGCTTTCGCACAGCAAGATCGTTCACCACTGCAGCAGCATTACATCCCCGGTCAGGCGTCATTTGTCCGCGCAATCAGTGCGATCGACATTGCGCTTTGGGATATCGAAGCGAAAACGGCCGAGTGCCCTCTTTATCATCTCTTGGGTGGTTCCAAAACCGAAATCTCTCTTGCGGCAGTTGCCGGTTATTTCCCCGAGACGAGAAGCAACGAAAGTCTCGAAACGGAAATCAAAGGCTTGGTTGATGAAGGCTATGGAATGATCAAGATGCGCCTGCCGGGCACCGATCCGTTGGACGACGCACGGCTCATCAAACGATTGATCAAGGCTGCGAGTGGCGCACGCTTGAACGTGGATGCTCACTGGATGTGGAGCGATCTGAACACGGCTCGGTATGCCTGTAACCTGCTGGACGATTTGGGCTTGGATTTCATAGAGGATCCGTTTCCGCCAAACTTATGGCGCCTCACCGCGGAATTACGTAACAATCTGAATACTCCTCTGGCAGCAGGCGAAGACGTAACCAGCTTAGCAGGATTTCAGGATTTGCTGGAAGCTGTCGATATCTTGCGGGTCGATGCAACCGCGAGTGGTGGAATAACCGGAGCACTCGCGGCAATCAATCTAGCTGAGGCGAGTGGTCGCACTGTCTTGCCACATGTTTTTCTACCACTCCACAGCCACATAGTAGCTGCGAGTCCTGTGACAACATTCGCAGAATTCACAACTGATCCTCTAGTAGATCCTTATGCTCGCCTGTTACAAAAACCCGTAAATGTAGCCGACGGAAAAATGATAATGGACGACGAACCGGGCAACGGTTGGCAAGTTGACTGGGAAGCCTCTGTTGCGTTAGCTACACAATCCGTTACGGTCTGAAGATTCTCTTTCTTGATGAAACAAACGCCAACAGATCAATCACATTCCTCTCTGGTTACTTACGCTGATCTAGCCGGACAAGTGGCCATTGTCACCGGATCCGCAACAGGTATAGGCTTGGCGATTACGTCCGCTCTCTTAGGCCAAGGATGTCACGTGGTAATGATCGATCTCGATGAAACGGCACTGGATCGTTCGCTAGCGAAAATCAACCGACCAAATGATACCTGTGCCATCACGGGATCAGTGGCCGATCCTGACATTATCCAAAAGGCCTGCGACGCAGCAATCACCAGGTGGGGACGACTCGACATCCTTGTCAACAACGCGGGAATCTTTGCGAATTTTTCCTCGCTAGAACTAACATTGCAGGACTGGCAACGCACGATGGATGTAAACCTAACGGGAACGTTTGTCTGCACACAAACAGCGGCGAAGCACATGGTTTCCTCAGGAAAAGGGACAATAATCAATCTCTCGTCTATCTACGGGACCGTGGCCGCACCTAAGCGTGCAGCCTATGCCGCAACCAAAGCGGCCGTTGCCATGCTGACCAAAGTGTGGGCTGTAGAGTGGGCCAAAGAGGGCATTCGTGTAAATGCCGTGGCTCCAGGCTACGTGGGTACCGAAGGGACCCTTGAACTTCAGAATCAAGGTAAGATTGATATCGCTGCTATCGCTCAACGTACACCACAGGGGCGGATCGGTGAGCCCGAAGAAATCGCCAACTCGGTGTTGTTTCTTGCCTCGAGTGCTGCCTCTCATATCACCGGACAAGTGCTCGGTGTCGATGGTGGTTGGACCGCCTACGGTTATCTCTAACCCTTAACGTGCTATCATGGAATTTCTTGTCTCGATCAAAATACTCCCTCTTCCCAGAGAAGAAAACTCAGCCAAGCTTTATGCGGCAGAGGCTCTTCGGGCACGAGAACTGGCAGATATGGGAGTCATCCAACGCCTCTGGCGAGTCCCTGGTCAGAAGGCCAACTGGGGCTTATGGGAAGCACAGGATGCAACGACGTTGCACAAGGCAATCAGTTCATTACCGCTATACCCTTACATGGAAGTCATAGTACACCCACTAGCCAAGCATCCTTCCGATCCACTAAAAGCCCCCCAGAGCCGCTAAGGATTAAGTTATTGTCGAGCAGCTGTTCGATTCTCTTATGGCACTCGTAGTCGAGTGCTTACTGGTTATTTAAGACTTAACTCAGCTAGGAGAGTATCGAGTCCTTTATCTGTGCATGCATCAACTTCACGTCAAAAGGTTTCCTAAAGACCATTACATCATCCTTGATCCCTTCCAGATCATTTCCCAACTGAACTCGCGCAGTGGTGATAAAAGGATGGATTGAAGGTTGAAGCTCCTTTGCTTTCAAAATTAAATCCGCGCCACTTTGCCCCCCTGCAAGGTCCAGTTCTGTAATAATCCCATCAAAGGGTCGCTCGGAAAGTAGCTGTAATGACTGTTCAATTGATTCACTTTTAACAATCTGGAAATCTCGCTTAAGGAAAAGATCGAGCATATCGTTTACCGCTCCATAATCATCATTTAGAAGTAAACTGCGCTGAAAAAATCGAGAACCATCCATCATCGAACCTGTTGCCTGAGAAACCAATTCTTCTGGTGAGGACTTTTCTGAAAGCAGCGACGCCATTCCGATCCGAACCTTATGACCACTCAAAAGAGGGCTCAAGGAACGTAAGACCTGGAGGCCCTCCCCCATGTTTTTTTCAGGCAAAATGATTCCCAAATGATCTGCGTCAACAACTCCACACACACTTCCAAACGACAAATTGGCTTTAATATCGGGCAAGGCCGCAAATAATTGGCGGCCTTCGTCTCCGGTCTCCAACAAAGCATAAGTCAACTTCAATCCCATCCACTGACATCTGTAAACCTCCCGAGCCAAGACATCCTTTAAAGCTGATTCTTCTGAAGTCAAATCAGTCAAGATAATGGCCGTTGCCCCCGATACTTCTTCTCCCTCGGTCAATTGCTTAATTTCAGCCGAAATAAGCGTATTTTTGGTATCCAGATAGTAGCTATCAGCATGGCTTCCATTTGAGCCAACTGGTCTTTCCTTTCGGAAATGACTCAAGCACTCATCCAGTCCATTAAACTTTTTCCCCTCGAAAAATTGGCCCGCTTTCTTATTTACGAGAACAGTCTCTCCATTTCCAGAAAAGCAAATGACTCCGACTGGAACCAAATCAAAAAGGAACCGTAGTACCTTCAAATTCTCACGATGATTCCCCTGAGAAACCGCATTATCCACGAGCGCCGCTGTAAACATCGCTAACGAACTCATCAAATGAAGATCTGCAGGACCAAATGATCTTCCACTTTCGACATTCCCGATTTTCAGCACACCGTGAACCTCTTTTCTTCCTGTTAACGGTAATGCGAGGCTCGGTTCGTCAAAGAGGCTAGAGCGAACATTTTCCGCTCCTTTTAGCCGGGCCATGTCCAATACCGCACTATCAAAAAAGGGAAGTTTATCTACTGACGACTCCAAAGACGAAACAAAGTTCTCGAAGTCATCTATATTATGTAAAGCAGATGTCAGCTGAGAGAAGACGACTGCCAGTCCCTTCTGATCCAATTCTTCATTTAAGGCAAGTTTTCGAATCATTATGTCGTTAAATTACAGGGGAGTGACACAATAAAAGTAGTCCCCTTCCCCACTTCACTTTCAACCTGAATAGTTCCATGGTGACAATCAATTATTTGTTTAACAATCGCCAACCCAAGCCCTAAACCTCCCTTTCGGGAGCGATCCCCAGTATCCTTTGTCGTCGCAAAAGGTTCAAAGACTCTTGCTAAAACCTCCTCCTCAATCCCCGGACCATTATCCGATACTTTTATCTCCACAGATGCGTCGATAACATCCCTACTTCGAAACCGAGGTTCAATAGTAAGCTCCGAATTTGGGAGACCCACCATTGCTTGGGCTGCATTCTGCATCAAATTAATAAAAACTTGGAGGAGCTGGTTATAGTTTGCGTTAATCGTGGGGATTTCACTCTTAACATATTTAAGTTTTACCCCAGCTTCGTGAATTTCCGCTTGAACAATTTCCAAGGCACCTCGAATAACTTCATCCATTTGTACTGGACCGAAATCGACATCATCCCTTGTGGCAAAAGATGAAACATTTTCCACGATTCCAGCAATTCGTTTCACATCTCTTAGCATTACCTGGCTGAACTCTTTCTGAAATTCAACATCCCCAGCATTCTCATCGAGCAATGCCGAAAATGTCTGAATCGAGACCAATGGATTTCTCAGTTCATGCGCCAATCCCGCCGCAAGCGTACCTAAAGAAATCAACTTTTCCGTCTGACTCGCACGCCGCTCCATCTGCCTAACTCTGATATTCAGACCTAACTGCAAACAAATTGCCCCGAGCAGAGAAAGGTCTAAATCGGAGAAAAGGCGATGATTTCTTCGAGGACCCAAAACCATTACGCCATAAAAAGTGCTTTCCGCATAAATCGGAACGAGTACATCCAGAGACATTTTTTTCTTTGAGCGAACAATCTCATTCCATTCTTCCTCGGAATAAAATCTTTCCATTTCATCGATAACAATAGCCTCTTTATTCTTTTTGCCCAAATGCGTAACCCAATGATCTTCGACCAGTTCTTCTTCAAGTGGCAAGGGGTCTGACCATCCTTTGTGCTCCTGTAATTTACATCTGATATCCAAATCACCTCGTATATAAATAGCTGCCTTCTGCACATCCATGGCAACAGTCACTGTCTCAATGATTTTGCTACAGATACTTTTTTCATCCCGGATAGCAGATATTTCAGAAACAAAAGACTGAAGCATTCGACTACCAACAAACTTCCCCCTCAGTAGAGTCGATTCAAGAAACCGATCAATCCTCCGCTGTATGATAGGTGTTGTCCAAAAGAAAATGCTTGTCACAACAAATGAAACCATAACAAGCACCAACATTTTTTGACCCTCTGTTACCGCAAACAAAAACCCGAACCAAACGGCTATCGGATAAACAAGAGCGAGTGGAATCACAGCTAAAAAATAGCTGGTCAACTTAACGATGAGATAATCAATCTCCAGCAACCTGAACCGAACAATCGCATAACCGACTGCAATCACATAAACCGATACAAGTCCGTTTCCAAAAGGAACAATGGGGATATCGTACCATAGCAAAAAGTTGGTCGATCCACCCACAAAACCAACGGCTGTCCCAACCAACACGAATTTCAACTGATTTCGACGACGAAGCTCGGAAGAGCGCAATGCCGTATATAAGACACCCCAACTTCTTACCGTATAATAAGAAAAGACTCCGAGATAAAAAAGGTAAGGAATTCCCGGTTTCGGCCAATACGGAAACATCATCATCGGCCGAACATCTACAACCATATAAGGCGTGGCCGATAATATAGCGAGTGCATACGCAAGCAAGTAGCCGATTCGAATTTCCCGACGACAACCTCTATCCGATAACCGGACAATAAAATGGAAATAAGTTATTGGCGTGAATATGGCAGATGCTGTTAGCAGACGCACAACTAATAACGCCTCTTCATTAGAAGAAGCGAACTGCCACCAGAAATACAGAGCTGACCAAATCGCAACGGCCAAAGAAAATCTCATAAATGAGAAATGCTTGGGGTCCCGTGTTTTCTTTATTAAGATAGCAACACAGAGCATGAGGCTGGTTAAGGTATTAACCAGCGATGTGATGATACAATAAAGAATCATGCAATTGCCCTGACGATATCTGCCTGATTTCCAAAGGAGGAAAAAACACTACACTGGGAAAACCCCGCCTTCTGCATCATTTGACTGAGCTCATCACCAGAATAGAACACGTAATACCCCTGTTCCTCCTTAATCTTAATAGCACCCGCAGCTCGAAGAAGTCCACGCGCCGAATCCAATTCACTCTCGGGCACTTTTTCATCCATAAAATCACGGTAAATCAAAGACATGTCGCAAAAGGGTTTCATGCTTGAAATCATGATGATGCCTCCCGGCTTCAAAACGCGATGCAATTGTTTCATGAAATCCAAAGGTAATTTCAAATATGAGACGAGCAAACTACAACAGATCTTATCAAACATTTGATCCTCAAATAACACCATATCATCACTCGTCCCCTCCCTCCCAAACTTGTCTAGATCCATTTGGGTATAGAAAGTCTGAATAGCTATCGAATTGTCCGCGAATAACCCCGGTTGATTTCGAGCCGCCAGTTGGGTATCCGTATGCATCTCCATCGCATCACCCAATCCTTTTGCCGTCAGATCAACACCGACATACAGAGCTGGTTTCCCCCACTCTTCTCTCTTTTGTTCGATTAGACGACGTACGAGCGAAAGACCAAACATTCCATTTCCACAACCTGCATCTAAAACAAGATCACCTTCTTTAATGGGACCAAGTAACTCCCCGACAAGATCCATATATTCGCGAAAATCAGTGACCTGATCCAACATGCGATATTTTTCGAGATAGTCAGTCCAAAATTCATTTTCAGTATGCTTAATCGGATTCGCGATGCGTAATGCCTCCCTCTCCACCTTATTTTGGGAAAGAACAGTTCGTTTATGAGGCACCTTAAGATTCTCTTTAAGACCAAGGGTTATCCCTGCCACACTTTTAATTCTTGAAACAACTTCTAGATAAACCTTATCCGCTGCCCCTGTGCTTTCTCTCACTTCATGCATGGCCCCAGAAATAGGAAAGACACCCGAATTATTACCTTTCGGCACCACCGCATTCACTTCATCGATATCAACCCATACATCTTTCTCCGCAGGATAAAACGAAACAGGAATCGTCAACGACGCTAGATCTTTTCTGCTACCTTCAAGGTTATGCATATCCTTTGCCACCGCGACGTTTAAAAATTGATCAAAATCAATCTCATGGCCCAAAATATCAGTAACACCCCACGTCTTGCCAGAGATGTGATTGGCCACCAAATCTTCTCGATATACTTCATTCAAGGTGTGCTGCACATTCACCACTCCGACCAAACAAAGCAAATGTGTCACCCGTTTGTCCATCGCAGCAGCCCGAATTGATGATCGTGCGGACAAACTACTAGCCAACAAAGCGACTTTATTTGCACCAAATTGTTTATCTAGATAATCAAGGCTCGCTAAGATATCCTCCACGCCACTCTCCAGGGTAAATTCGGTCATGACCCCATCGCTCTCGCCCACATGAGAAGTATGATCAAATCGCAAGACCGAAAGTCCATTAATCGCAAGGTAGTAAGCCAAAAACAGATTGTTTTTCTTTGTTTCTCCGTATTTCGGAGCCATGATCACAAAAGGTCTCTTCTTTGCCCCTTCTCCTGGAGAGTCTATATACCCAACAATTTTCCGTCCACTACGACTCGGATAAATAACACGTTCACTAACGACCTCCTTAATCCTCTCGGGACTTTTGTGTTTAGAATTCATTCGTTGAATCTCCCAGAACGACTGAGTGATTCGATAAATTTAAATTTTTCCAGTTTTGCAAATTTATTCTTTTAAGGACAATTGCCTAAGGTCGTTAAATAGGAATAACAATTTCCATAGTTATAAAACTCTATTTTACTTATTTTTAACAAGTTAGGTCTTTTTTTGTGTTTCCTCCATACGTTTCTAACAGCAATTTAGTCTAATCTACTCCCCAACCTTCTCCATTTGGAACAACTCGTGTTTAACATACTTATCATTGACGAAAACGCCGATGAGGACAGCAGATACCGACATCTACTGTCAGAGGATCTCTTTCGCTCCACGGTAAAAAGGCATTTTAACGAAGCAGCCATCCTCCTCAAAGCGAATGTTTTCGATGTTTGCCTCTATGTCGTCAGAGAATCGACTAAAAATGCTCTCAATGAGATTGTATTGATTAGAGAAGCCAACCCAGCAGGCTCCTTAGCTGTCGTCGTAAAAGAATGCCCCACCGTATGGGAAGAAACCGCTTTGACAAAAGGAGCCGACTTTATTTTCCGCGATCCCTTGACCCCATCCCATTTCCAATCAGTCTTATCTAAGCTGGCCAAGTTCAACGAACCAATCTCCACGATCATCAGCTCTGTTCAATCTCCAAGTAGCTCTGTAATAATAGAGCCCTCTCTTTCAGCATCCGCTTTAGAAACTCTGCGAGACCTGTCTCGTATTTTGGGCTACTCTCTCGATTACAAACTTTTTACACAACAGTTTGTCCTGAAACTCCGAGAGATCATTAAAGTAAATAAAATAGCAATCTTTCTTCAGCTACCGCCTTACATAACAACAAATTTCCCTGCGGACCTGCACCGCATGCCCTGTATCTCCTCAATAGGGATCCCGCTCGATGTTCAGGATTGTTTCGAACTTTCTCGAAATGTTGGATTGGGCAAACATTTTACCGATTCGATTCAGATCGTTCAGAAAGCCCAGCTTTCTGAATCAGATTTAAATCCCAAGATTCAACGAGAATTCGAAATTCTCGGCTGTCAGACAGCAATCCCGATCAATGACCGCGAAAAGACAATAGGAGTTGCATTGATTGGTGATCGAGTAGCAGGCCCATCTCTTAGGGATGAAGAATTACAGCTACTTTTCCTGCTGATGGAAGAACTGGGGATAGCCATAAAAAATTGCTGGCTTCACTATGAGCTCTCAGCAAATAACCAGCTTTTCTCGGATGTACTTTCCTCCATGAGTAACGGAAACATGGTGGTCAGTCCCAATCTCACGATTTTGCATACGAATCGTGCGATGATTGAGTTTATCAAAGGAAACTCTCCTTCAAGCAATTCGCTAGAATTTGCCGATCTTCCTTCTAAGCTAGCAACTCCCATTTATGAAGTTGTCGAAAAAGGATCCACTTCTGAGCCCTTCTTCTTTTCCGGAGGAGAAAACAACGAGAACATTTTCAGAGTCTCCATCATTCCCTTCCGCAACGAAAACAAGAAACTGCCTCAATCAGCAATGGTTGTGATGGAAAACTTCACACAAATAGAAGCGGCTAAAACATTCGAAGTTGAATCTTCGAAAGCAAAACTCATTGCTCTGATCGCTAAACGATTTGCTCACGAGATTAGGAATTCCCTTGTACCCCTAACAACCCATCAACAACTCCTAGACCAAGAATACGCAAACGAAGATTTCAGAAAATCTCTCAAGAATGCTCTCGAGACAGAAACGGGAAGAATTCAGCGCTTCACCGAGCAAATGCTCTTTCTCGCCCAGCCCGAAATAATAATTACCGATGAAGTAAATGTACAGGAGTTGTTAAAGGAAGCTTTCGAAGCAGCATCCAAACAATTCCCGCAATCAGCGAAACTCAACATTCAAACAGAACTCGATCAACCGATCATTCAATGTCACCGAAGTAGTCTCTCCTACGCTCTTCAAGAAATCTTTATCAATGCCTTACAAGCAAATCTGGATGAACCCGAGATAGAAGTCTCCATTAACCAAAATCAAAACGGAACCATCGCCATCGAATTCAGTGATAACGGCGTCGGCTTCACCACTGAAACTGCCGAACGGGCGACAGAACCCTTCTTCACGACTCGTAACACTGGAGTAGGATTAGGCCTCACAATTGCTCAAAAAATCATCGAAGAACACCACCATGGTCAAATCGATATCGGCCCACGAAATAGAGAACGTCACTACGATGTTTCTATTTTACTTCCTCAAATAAAAGACTAGCCTCCATTTCACATTCGTCGACTGCTTCCAACACTCGACTACGTTAAGTAATATACAGTATTTAAGACAGAAAACATCGATATCACACCCATATCAAAAAGTTGATTATTTCAAAAAAATGAGTTCTCCAGAAACAGAATCGTTCCCTGCACCAACAGACGAAGAAGCACCCACTCCTGTAAAAAAGACCCTCCTTGTTGTAGACGATGAAGAAGGTCCACGACAATCGTTAAGAATGGTTTTTCGAAACGATTACAATGTTGAAACGGTTGAATCAGGAGAGAAGGCAATCGAATTTGCCAGTAACAACACCGTCCATGTGGTCACACTGGATATCCGTATGGCTGGAATTTCTGGAATTGAAGTCCTTAAAACCCTCAAGAGTATCAATCCTAAAATTGAGATAATTATGCTAACAGCCTACGAAACACTGGAAACAGCTCGTCAGGCAATTAGACTAGGCGCATGCGATTATCTAAATAAACCTTTCGATATAGCAACTATCAGAGACTCCGTAAAAAGAGCCATGAAGTTGAGTTCCATCAATGATCACATTGCGACTACCTTTGATAAATTCAACTCTCTGACCAATGAATTAGAGGATACGGCTCTTCGGGAAGAAATGGCCAAGACCGCCAATGAAATCTATGCGGGTGTCCTCCATGATATCAATAACCCTCTCACAATCATCACTGGGTATGTAGAAATGCTCGAAATCCAGATGTCTCGAGCCTCTTCCATCTCAGGTGTTGCCCTAGAAGAAGCACGTGGAAAATTAGGCATTATTTCCAAACAGGTCTCAACCTGTGGCGCGATAACTTCCCGCTACCTGAAACTCCTCACAACTGGAGATGCGAAGAATAAATATATCTCCACCAATCTAATTCTCTCCGATCTAGTTTCATTACTCCAATCACACCCATCCGCCTCAAAGAGTAAACTCGTGGTGAACCCACTGGAAAAAGACCTCCATGCAAAAATCAACTGCACGGAACTTATTCAAATTCTCTTAAATCTCTGCGTAAACGCTTACCAAAGCTCTTCTGAGGAGCAAACAGTCGAAGTGACGGCTACCTCATGCACTGGACCTCTGGATTTAAATACCCTGCCTGCAGGGGCAACAGATGTTGTTGTGAATAAAGAAGGGTTCGAAAACAACGGACAAATTTTACGCCTGCAAGTGAGCGATGAAGGTTGCGGTATTCCTGAGGAGAAAATAAGTCGAATATTTGAGCCTTATTTCACCACAAGAAGTGCTCAGGGAGGAACTGGCTTAGGTCTTTCTATTGTCTCTAGATTGATAAAAAACTGCAACGGGCTCTTGACGCTAGAGTCAACAAGCGGAGTTGGAACACGTTTCACTCTTTACATACCAGCGACAGTATCTAAATAGCTGAGTCGTTGCTAGTGTTTGACCCCGTTTCCATTGTTGTTTTTCTTTTTATAGGCGCAGTCCTTGGCGCACTCGCTGCTTGGCTCATCACAAAGTCAAATAAAGCGGCAGAACTGGCAACGGTTGAAGAGCGAGCTCGCAACCAAATAACTCAAAATGAAGAGTTAAGCCTACGATTGGGTCTAGCGGAAAAGACCTTGAGTGAGATTCGAGATGAACTCTTGACTGAAAAGACATCGAATACACAGCTCAGTGCTCAACTGGAAAACGAAAAGAAAGCCGCTTTAGAAAAGCTAGCACTCCTTGAGAACACTCAGAAACAACTCTCTGAGTCCTTCAAACTACTCTCATCGGAAGCCCTTAGAGCCAATAATCAAACTTTTCTAGAACTCGCAAAAACATCTTTAGAGAAACATCAACAAAAAGCTGAAAGCGAGATCGAAGCACGCAATAAAAACCTTAAACAAATCATTCTCCCTCTCAAAGAATCTCTAGAGAAAGTAGACGAGAAGATAAACGCACTCGAAAAAACAAGAGCTGGAGCCTATGCCAGCTTGACTGACCACCTGAAGACACTCGTTGAATCCCAGCATCGGCTTCAATCGGAAACAGGTAATCTAGCATCAGCCTTGCGCTCTCCAACCGTCGGTGGTCGTTGGGGTGAAATTCAGCTTCACCGAGTTGTCGAAATGGCAGGAATGCTCGAACATTGCGATTTTACTCAACAAGAATCAGTTTCCTCAGATGAAGGGCGATATCGCCCCGACATGATCGTCAACCTGCCGAATGATCGCAAAATCATCATCGATTCCAAAACCTCCCTCCAAGCCTACCTGGAAGCCTACAACACAGATGGTCCCACCAGACAGAAAGCACATCTAAAAGGTCATGCTCGATTGATCCGAGCGCATATTAACAAGCTAGCCGCAAAGTCCTACTGGGAACAATTTAACCCGACACCTGAGTTCGTGGTACTCTTCCTTCCGGGAGAATCCTTCTTCAGCGCAGCTCTACAAGAAGATCCCACGCTCATCGAGATGGGTGTGGAGCAAAAAATAATCATTGCGACTCCAACAACCTTAATCGCCCTACTTCGGGCTGTTGCCTATGGTTGGAGGCAGGAAAAGCTCACCGAAAACGCCGAGGAAATAAGCAAGTTGGGAAGAGCTCTCTACGACCGGATTCGCATTTTAACCTCCCACTTTGACGACTTACGAAAATCACTCAATAAATCGGTCTCAACCTATAACAAGGCCGTCGCAACACTGGAGTCTCGGGTTCTAGTAACCGCACGAAAATTCAAAGACCTCGGAAGCGCTTCCTCAGACGAAATAAGCCCGACCGAACAAATCGACCAACAAGCAAAAATGCTACAGGCTCCAGAACAAACATCAGAAGACTGAGATAACTCCTCTCTAGTGATGATCCCAGGGCAAACGTATCTTCACCGGTTGATGCTTCCATACCTCAAAAAGATCAAAAATCTTTCCTGGATTAAGTATCCCATTGGGGTCTAGAGCTGTTTTAACGGCTCTCATAGCCTTGATTTCGGCCTTATTACGAGCCAATGCCAGAAAAGGGCTCTTCGTCAACCCGATGCCATGCTCTCCGGTTATAGTCCCGCCCAAAGCCACTACTTTTTTCATCAATTGAAAAACAGCCTTTTTAGCTCTTCTTGCTTCAGAAGTATTTTCTCGGTGGTACATGATATTCACATGAAAGTTTCCATCTGCGGCATGCCCAAAAGTGGGAGCCGACAAACCCGATTGAACCTCTAGTTTTTCGATGAACCGGTAAAAATCTACCTGCCTCTGTAGGGGAACCACCACATCTTCATTCAATTTAGAATCCCCCA
>JAESUN010000392.1 GCA_016763045.1 Opitutaceae bacterium
CTGATTGATAATGTTTTCAAGGTATTCCTGGCGTCCGCTGAGAGGTTTTGGCTCTCGGGCCTTGAGGGCTATTTTCTCGAGTTCTTTAAAGCCAATCTTTTTCTTTTCGATTTCTTTGCCGAAACCATCATCGAAGCTGCTGTAGCGATCAGCCACGAATTGATCGATTTTTCCGTCTGAAATTACCTTGCGAGCTACTTTGAAGGCGAGAGCATATGTATCCATCCCACCAATATGTCCATAAAAGAGATCTTCAATCCCTACGGAAGGTCGCCGAAGCTTGGCATCGAAATTAAAACCACCTGTTCCCACACCACCACCGCGGATGATTGAGATCATGGCCAAGGTCATTGTTTTGACGTCAGTTGGAAATTGATCAGTATCCCATCCGAGTAGTTCATCCCCTTGATTCGCATCGATGGAACCCAGCATTCCTGCTGAAGTGGCTACTTCGATCTCATGCTGGAAGGTGTGTCCGGCGAGGGTTGCATGGTTTGTTTCGATATTAAATTTAAAATACCTATCGAGTTTGTAAGTTCTGAGGAAGGCAATGCCACTGGCAACATCGTAATCGTATTGATGTTTTGTCGGTTCCTTAGGTTTTGGTTCAATGAGAAATTGTCCCTTAAAGCCGATCTGTTTAGCGTAATCCACCGCCATATGAAGGAATTGAGCGAGATGATCCATCTCTCTCTTTAGATTGGTATTCAGAAGGGTTTCATATCCTTCACGACCTCCCCAGAAAACGAAATTTTCACCTCCTAGTTTCTTTGTTACTTCGAGAGCTTTTTTTACTTGGGCTGCAGCATAGGCGAAGACGGCGGCATCAGGGTTTGTGGCTGCTCCGCACATATAACGAGGGTTTGAGAAGAGGTTGGCTGTTCCCCAAAGAAGACGAATGCCTGTTGCTTTTTGAAGTTGTTTAGCATGCGCAACGACGGCGTCTAGGTTGCGGTTTGATTGAGCGAGTGTTTTTCCTTCGGGAGCGATATCGCGATCATGGAAACAGTAGAAGGGAGCTTGTATTTTCTGGAAAAACTCAAAGGCAGCTTCGAGGCGGATTTTCGCTGTGCTGACTGAATCCGGGTTGCTTTCCCATTTGCGAGAAATAGTGGCCGATCCGAATGGATCTGTCCCGGCTCCTCGGAAGCTATGCCAGTAGGCGATGGAAAAGCGAAGATGCTCCTTCATTGATTTTCCATCAATCACTTCGTCAGGATTGTAGTGCTTAAAAGCGAGTGGATTATCGGACTGAGATCCTTCGTAGGGGATTACCGGGATTTTAGGGAAGAAAGATTTATTCTTTTTCATATAGGAGATGAGAATTTAAGACTTCCTAAAGGGATGTGTCACGTACAGAGTAAAACCCGGTTCAAACTACCAGCGGTCACTGGAAAGGTTTAAACCGGATTTTTTGTGCGCTCTTCTTCTAGTTGTCCGACTAGAAATTCAGTTCGATACCACCGCTGAAGCTCCTTGATTTCCCGGGACGTGGTCCTGCGGGATGGCGTGAGGCGATGTAAGTATCGTCAAAAAGGTTATGAGCACCGACGAAAGCGGTAACAGTTTCGTTGATGCGGTAATGTGCGGTCAGATCTACCAGAAAGTAGCTGTCAATAAGTCCAAAACGGGCATCAGGGTCGCCGTCGGGGTTTACCTGAGCTGTTGTATTACTTGCTGTCGAATAGGTTGAATCAACGTAGGTAGCGTCGAGGTAGATACCTAGATCACCCGTTTCAATACCTGTGGAAAAGTGGACCTGGTATTCAGGGATGTAGGGGACACTCGCTCCGTCTTTTCCACCACTGAAGATTGATTCTGCATCTGTTGAGTTAGAGTCGCCGTCGAGTGTGGATGAGGTATAAGTGAAGGCGATCGAGGTCGGTGTTTTAAAGGCCCATTGGTTGCTTACTCCGGGGTCCATCCCGATGAGAAGTTCAAGCCCATAGGCATTTACATCTCCCACGTTTTCGGTGTTTCCAGTGCCCGAACCTCCAATGTTGTCTACTACAATGAGGTCGCTGAAATCTGTTTTGAAAAGAGTGGTTTCTATATGAAATCCATTATCGTTTCTGTGACGAAGCCCAAATTCATAACCAATTGATTCTTCAAGTCCGACATCACTTTTGGCATGAGCACGAGGGCCAGGGACAGAGGCTCCACGATAGATTCCACCAAATAAACCAGTTTGCGGAGATAGACTGTAGTGGAAGCCCATTCCAGGAGTTACATAGTCGAGAGTCGAAGAGCCTGATCCTGTGATGAGTTCAGGTTGTCCGGTTGTATTAAAATCAGTGTATTCGTTTTTAATGGATTCAAAACGGATACCGGGAATCAGTCTGAGGTTTCCAATCGAAATTGTATCCTGAGCATAAAGAGAGAGGCTTTTAGCGGCCTGGCGTCGATTTCCACCACCACCAAGCGGTCCATTTGTACTACCAGTAATCGCACCGGTATCATCTTGAGTATACGACACATCTTGTTGGAAACGACGAACACGATCCTCATGGTAACGAATACCTCCTTCAATTTCATGCTCCACCTCTCCGGCGTTAAAAGTATACAAAATATTCGATTGAACGCCTCCTAGGTAATAATCCCGGTTGTTGTTGCGGTAATCGAGCTGGCCAGGAGAAGTTCCTTTGATGATGTCGAGAGGGAGCCCACCTGTCGCTAGTGCACTTCCGAGGCCATATTTTGTTCCTGTTTCAGTTTGGATCCGACGAAGCTTGAACCAATTCCGATGAAAATTTTGGTAATAGGCAGTTGTCTCAATGCTTAAATCTTTGTTGGGAGAGAACGAATAGCGCAGAGATGTACGAGTCCCGTGTGTTGCGATATTGTCAAAGCGAGAGGCGGCGTAACGATTGAATGGGTCTCCGGGAAAATCTGCATCCGCGAGGCCAAGGTAAGTTTCGTCTGCGTCAAAGTCTGAGTAACCAATCTTAAAGTCGAGACGTTGCTCTAGGTCAGTGTTAGGTTCCCAAAAGAGCTTAAGCATCGATTCGTTCTTTTGGTAGCCTGTTTGATCTGATCCTGCATAATCTGTTGCCGCTTCGATCTGTTTAAATCCATCGCTACGTTCGTCATAGTTTTCGATTAAATACCCGAATTTACCTGAATCAGAGTTGAAGCTTTTTCCATAGTCAAAGTGCACGAGTGTTTCGTTATTGGATCCATATGCAGTTCTGAGATGTCCTTCTTTTTCGTTGGGGATGGAAGTAGAGAGATAGTTGACCACTCCTCCTGTTGTATGTGGCCCATATTTTATCTGGCTGGATCCTTTTAAGACTTCCAAGCCTCTCATTCGTCCAATGGTGGGAGTGTAATAAGCTGATGGAGCGGAATAGGGAGCTGGTGCGGTTAAAATACCATCTTCCATCAGGGTGACTTTTGCACTTCTACCCGTATCGACTCCTCGTAGGCTGATATTGGCAAAAAGACCATAGCCATCTTCTTGGCGCACATAGACTCCTGGTGTGGAAAGAAGAACTCGGTTAATGTCGGTATAAACCTGATTCGTAATCTCTGCGTTATCGATAAACCGTCCTGACCCAGGGAGATAGTCCACATTGTTTTTGGAACCAATGACAGTAAAGGTATCCATCTGAATAGTCTCAGAATTATTCAGTTCCAATTCCAGCTCTTCCTCGGTATAGGTTTGGTTGAGCACTAGCTTTTCCTTCGCTTCCGATTGGATCACTCCTACTAGGAATAAAGCTGTCAAGACTCCCCCTAGTTTACGGAATTTCTTATTAAACGTTTTTTGTTTTAAAGAAGATGTGCTCATCATTTCGGCAGTGAAATTGAGATGCAGTATCATTAATGCAAGGTTTTTTTGAGATAGAGTCTCAATATCGTCTCAACAAGGCAAAGTTCAGGTGGATTATTATCTCATATACTACTCAAAAAGAGCTATTTAGGAAAAAAAAGTTCATTTTTGATGTCGGAAAGATTTTTGATTTTAACTGAGGACTGATGAGATTATCTCTTTGTTGGAGATTGTTTTATAGCCCCTTGATTGCACGTTTTGTACATTTGA
>JAESUN010000393.1 GCA_016763045.1 Opitutaceae bacterium
ACATTGTCCGCAAACAAAATTCCTCCCTTAAGCATATTGATCTGCCCATAAAATTCGAGGCCATCAATCCCGATCAGATCATCGGGAAGATTTGTCAGAGAAAAAGATTTACTCGGAAAGACCCCCTGAAAGGCGATATTATGAATCGAGATCACCGTTTTAAGGGCAAGAGTATCCTGTCGTTTCCTCTCCTCCATACGCAAAAAAACGGGGAGCAATGCCGTCTGCCAATCATGGCAGTGCACCACATCCGCTTTAAAATCAATCAACCGAAGAACCTCCACTACGGCCTTGCAAAAGTAGATAAAACGCCGGTCATTATCATCGTAGTCCCGCCCTTCGCTACCATATGGCTGCGACCGGTCATAAAACTCATCCTTCTTGATCACATAGAGAGTCTGCCTCTTTCCCATCGAGAGTTTATAAACATCTGCTTGCAAAAATTCGTCTCCCAACTCCACTTTAATCATCAAACATTTGCTCGCCTTGGCAAATAGTGGATGCTCCAATACCGCCCTGTATCCTGGAAGAAACGTCACAACTTCATGGCCAAATCCGGCTAATGCCTTTGTTAAAGCGCCTACGGCGTCAGCCAAACCACCTGTTTTAATCAGGGGAAACATCTCACTTGCTGCATGAACGATTTTCATTGATACATACTCTTAGCAGATGCACAGGCCAAATCCACTCAAAACGCCGTTTTGACGGTATATTAAGATGAAATTAAAAACACGCATTCTCAATTTGATGGGGAAGGCAGATTATATCCCCCTGGATACCGCTCATCTCATAGACGCTTTGGGTCTGAAAAAGAAAGACCGTCGGGATCTCAATTTCGAAATCACCCGACTGCTCGGTAAAGGAGACATCGTCCGTATCAAAAGAGACTGCTATTGCATCCCGCAGGACGCAGACCTCATTACCGGGAAAATAATGTTTCGGCAGACGGGCTCTGCTATCCTTATTGCTGAGGAAACCAGCGAGCATGAGAAGATCCTCATTGCTGCCGAAGACACCGGTATCGCCATGCACGGTGATCACGTCGTTGTTCGACTTTATAGTCATCAGGAAATCCGCCAACAAAAACGCTCCAATTTCCGTAAAAAGCCGTTCCCCGGACGAAAAAGTGATGAACCCTCCGGCAAGGTCATTCGTATCCTCGAACGAGCTCGCACCACCCTGACTGGTAGTCTGCAAAAATCCAAACTGTTCTACTTTGTGATTCCCGATGATCCCAGAATCATCAACGACATCTACGTTCAGGATCCAGCCAAGTCGAAACTCAAACCCCGGCCTTCCATTGGAGATAAGGTCATTGTTAAACTCCATGATTGGACCCAGAGGCATATTAATCCAGAAGGTCGGATCATCGAAAGACTTGGCCGTACCTACGAGCCTCGAGCAGAGCTAAAAGCCATCTTTCATAAGTTTAAACTTGAGACGGAATTTCCCCAGTCCGTTTTGGACGAAGCGACAGCCATTGGAACAACCGTCAAAGCCAAGGATCGGGAAAACAGACTCGATCTCCGCTCCATCCCTACCTTTACCATCGACCCGGATGATGCGAAAGACTTTGACGATGCCCTCTCCGTCGAAGTGCTCGATAAAAAAGAATATCGAATCGGCATCCATATCGCAGATGTCAGTGCCTATGTGCAACCCGACTCTGCTCTCGATAAGGAAGCCCATAAACGCGGAAACTCCACCTACCTAGTTGGGACAGTCATCCCCATGTTGCCCAAAGTTCTTTCAAACGGCCTCTGCAGTTTAAAAGAAGGTGAAGATCGGCTAACGAAAACCGTCCTCCTCACCTTTTCCAAAGATAAGAAAATCATTAATGTCGAATTTGCGAATTCTGTTATCCGCAGCTCCAAGCGACTCACTTACCACCAAGCATACGCCTTCTTAAAAGAAGACGATATCGAAAAAATAAAGGATCTCCCCCTCCCTCCAGCTCATCAGACAGGTTCTACCGGAAGAGCACTCAAGACCCTTTCTAACAGAGAACTCAATGACCTTAAAAAATGGGTACGCGCCCTTTGGACCTTTGCCTCAAAGCTTCGCCAAGATCGATTGCAAAAAGGAAGTCTCGATCTCGACATGCCTGAGACAAAAATATTCGTGGACAAGGAGGGCTATGCCGATCGCCTCGAACGCATCGAGCAGGATGAAAGCCATCAGCTGATCGAAGAATTTATGCTCATTGCAAATGAGATCGTCGCCAAAGAACTCAAGAATGCTCGGATGCCCTGTGTCTACCGAGTTCATGACAAGCCCGATGACCAAAAGCTCCAGGAATTACGTGAGTTCCTTCACACATCAGGGGTTAAAGTTGGAGACCTGAGCAACCGCAAAGAAGTTGTTCGACTACTCAAGATCATTAAAACTCATCCTCAGGGACATTTACTCAAAATACAATTTCTCCGCAGCCTGAAGCGAGCCTGTTACAGATCCACTCCCGATGGGCATTACGGACTGCATAAGCAAAACTACACCCATTTCACTTCTCCGATTCGACGCTACTCAGATCTGATTACCCATCGTGTTTTTGCAACCTTCCTGACAAAAGTTCATAATCACCCACCCGTGGTTGGAACGTCTCTTAATTACAAAGCTGCCAGAATACGTAGCCTAGGAGAACATCTCAGCCTGACCGAGCAAAACAGCACCGAGGCAGAACGCGAATCCGTTAAAATAAAACTTCTCGAATTCTTTGAGCGCGAATTACAAAAACCTCAGAAAACAAAATTTCCAGCAATCATCACAGATGTCCGCAATCACGGGTTTTTCATCGAGCTCGTCGAATCGATGGCCTTTGGCATGGTCCATGTCTCTACTCTTAAAGGAGATCTCTACAGATTCGACCATGCCACAAATTCTCTTATCGGACGCCGCTCCAGAAAAAGCTACGGGGTTGGAAAGAAAATCATCGTTGTCACCGAACGCGTTGACCGATTTAAGCGCCAAATTGATTTCCGTATCGTTAACTAGCCTTTCTTTTCAATGAGTCATTACAACTACACGCAGACGCTAAAGCCTATCTACGAAAAAGCTGCCCGGCTCTATCGTGAAGGGAAAAGAGAGCCTTCAACCTACTTTAACGAAGAGGAAACGACTTTCCTGGAATCAATCAATTGCCGGATACAAGACCCTTACGACTTCGCAGAAGATTTCCACAATTACGGAGAACCTGACTACGAGACGTTCCAGCTGATCCAAGCCGTCTGCCGCGATTATTTCCTGACTGTTCTCGATGGCACTACCACAGGCCAAACGATCGGCCCCGCTGATCTTCCGCCAAAGACCGATAGTATTCGAGGAATCGCTTGGTTGCCCAGAATGGCACCAAAAGCAAAAGCAAAATTAAGAGGTGAGCTAGCAAACGAAATCATGTATGGCTGTGGTGGAGACAGGTCTTTTTTCAAAGAGCACGACATCCACCCTGCCGAATTCCTCAATGCCGTCTGGCGTTACGAAGAAAACGACGAAGCCCTCATCGACTGGGTCGAAGCACGTGCAAACAAAGCCAAAAGCAAATAGCGCGATTCTAGGTCTACTTCTTCGCCCAAGAGTCACGCAATGTGACGGTCCGGTTAAAGACCATTTTCTCCGGCGTTGAATCCTTTAGATCCACACAGAAGTAGCCCTTGCGCTCAAACTGGAAACTATCACCCGGTTTTGCAGATAAAACGCTGGGTTCGATAAACGCCTGGACAATCTTCAATGAGTCAGGGTTCAGATGATCCAACCAAGAGGTTCCGTCCTTTTCATTCAACGGGACTTCCTTGGTAAATAACCGATCATAGAGGCGAACCTCTGCCGAAACAGCATGCCGCGCGGAAACCCAATGAATCGTCCCTTTGACCTTTCGTCATCCGGCGCATTGCCACCACGAGTCTCAGGGTCATACGTGCAGCGAAGCTCCACCACTTCACCCTGTTCATTTTTAATCACTTCCTGACAGGTAATAAAGTAGGCATAGCGCAACCGCACCTCCCGACCTGGCGTTAAGCGAAAGAATTTCTTTGGAGCATCCTCCATAAAGTCTTCCCTCTCGACATAAAGCTCCCGAGAGAACGGGACATCTCTTGTCCCCGCGTCCAGGTTCGTTGGATTATTGATACCTTCCAATATCTCTTCCTTCTCTTCAGGGTAATTTTCAATCACCACTTTCAACGGATCGAGCACACCCAAAACTCTCGACACTTTCGCATTCAAATCTCCCCGGATACTGTGCTCCAATAAGGCAATATCGGTTAGACTCTTAAATCTGGTCAGGCCAATCGTCTCACAAAAATTGCGAATCGATTCAGGTGTATAACCACGACGTCGAAATGCAGCCAGCGTTGAAATCCGGGGATCATCCCAGCCAGAGACAAGCCCTTTCTCAACCAACTCCTTCAAGTTTCGTTTTCCTATAACCGTGTAACCCAGCTCCAACCGAGCAAATTCATACTGCTTGGAAGGAAACGCCTGTACCTGCTCAATAATCCAATCATAGAGTGGCCGGTGAACCTCAAACTCCAGCGAACAAAGAGAATGCGTAATACCTTCAATCGCATCCGATAAAGAATGCGCAAAATCATACATGGGATAAACAGACCACTTATTCCCCAGCCGATGATGAGGAACCTTCAAAATACGATAAATAGCAGGATCACGCAGGTGAAGATTGGGCGAAACCATATCGATCTTGGCCCGCAGCACATGAGGACCCTCATCTAGCTCCCCATCCGTCATCTTTTTAAAAAGATCCAAATTTGCCTCTACCGAACGGTTCCGATAAGGACTTTCTTTTCCCGGCTCCGTCGGAGAACCCTTATAGTCTCTCCATTCTTCCTGACTCAATTGGCAGACATAAGCCTTACCCGCTTCGATCAACTGAATCGCAAAGCCATGTAATTGCTCAAAATAGTCCGAGGCATAATAGAGGTTCTCACCCCAATCAAAACCTAGCCAACGAATATCCTCCTTGATGGATTCTTCATACTCCGCCTCTTCCTTCACCGGATTGGTATCATCCATCCGTAGATGACAGACGCCGCCAAATTCCTTTGCCATTCCGAAACCTAGACAAATCGCCTTGGCATGACCGATGTGCAAATAACCGCTTGGTTCAGGAGGAAAACGTGTGACGACCTTTCCTCCATGTTTTCCCTCAGCCACATCCTTCGCGATGATCTCACGAATAAAATGTTTCGGTGTCGTTGATTCTTCAATACTCATGATACTTCCGATCTCGATGATATAAAGGCTTCGATTCGGCTAACCATACGATCCTTCCCCAACACACTGACTAGTTCATAAAAACCAGGCCCCCGGTCCAACCCCGAAACAGCCAGACGAGCAACCCCGAAAAAGTCATTCCGTTTCCGACCGGATCGTTCAACCAAGGCATCCATGCCCGCCTCAACTCCAGCAACGGAATAATCCTCCAGCGTCTCCAGGGCTTCTTTAAACTCCTGCAAGCAAACCATAGGCTCTCCTTTTTTGAAAACCTTTGCTTCTGCCTTTGGCTCGATCTCAAACTCTTCAGAGAAAAAGGTTCCGCTAATACCGACGATATCCACTGGCATCCGGACTTTCTCCTGGCTGATTGCCATTACTTGCTTCAGATAGGCTTCATCCACCGATACATCGATCACTCCGGCTTCGAGCAGGATAGGACGTGCCATCTCGATAAAAACATCCAGTGAAAGCTCCCGTAGGTAACTTGTATTCAGAAAACTCATCTTACGGGAATCAAAGCGCGCATTCCCTTTGTTAATCCCATCAAAGCCAAACCGTTCGATGATCTCTTTCAGGGGCATCTTTTCGCTATCATCCTTGGGAGACCACCCGAGCAAACAGAGATAATTTACCACTGCTTCTGAAAGGAAGCCACTCTTCTGATAATCCTCCACCAGAGCTCCTTCATCACGCTTACTCATCTTCCCCTTACCCTGCTCCTTTAAAATCAGAGGAATGTGGGCAAAAACAGGTAGTGGAGCTCCAAACGCTTTAAACAACTCCATATGCTTGCTTGTATTGGAAAGATGATCCTCACCGCGAATGACGTGGGTTATCCCCATCGCAATATCATCGACCACATTGACCAAGTGAAAACCAGGGGAACCATCGGACCGCACAATAACAAAATCCTTCTCCTCTGTCCGTTCCACTCTTCCTCGGATTGCATCCTCCAGGACCTGGGGTTCACCCGAAATCTTGAAGAAAACAGCCCCATCCTGCTCATAAGTTCTCCCGGCAGCTTTCAACTTACCCAGGTATTCCTCATAAATAGCGCCCCTCTGACTCTGAAAATAAGGCCCGTAATCACCACCGACCTCTGGCCCTTCGTCCCAATCAAGCCCTAGCCATCTCATCCCATCGAGTAAAACCTGCAACGCCTCATCGGTATTACGAGCCTTGTCAGTGTCTTCTATCCGCAGAATGAATGTTCCTCCCGTGTTGCGGGCATACAGCCAGTTAAACAGCACCGTACGGGCACTACCTATATGAAAAAACCCAGTTGGACTGGGCGCAAAACGAACGCGAACTTCGGACATCACTTAATAAGAGAAATAAAATGCTAAAACAGTGAGCAATGAACACTCCCTCTCTCCCTGTCAAATTCACAGATCTAACAGCCCAAAAGAACATCACCACTGGCTTCTCTCAAAGCTCTCAAACACCCCTACAAATTCAGCTAGGCAACTCGGGAGTCATCTCATCGATGACGGCAATGGGGATTTCATCGAGAAGGATATATTCTTTGAGCAGACCATATTGCACAAAATGGCGACCTTCTGCAGCGATATATTGTGGCATGGAAATACCAGTGGCAGTTGAAGCCGTAAATCCGTCCTCGGGCTCTGATTCGTCAGCGGATGCCAGAATCCGAGGTTCCCCAAAGATGAGGCCACCATTGCGCTGTTCGCCAGGGATTTCTCGACCGATGACAAACCATTGCGGATTACGAGTCGTGCAACCTCCATCCCACACATGCTTAGCCCCTTTTTTGGTGCCATCGTTATTCGTGAAAAGAAGGATAAAGCGCCCATCGGGCAATCTAGCGAGTGGACACATCGTATGGGGATGATCAATGAAGATCCCATCAGGACTGTAGCGCAACCGCTCTACATCCGACCACGTTTTCCCCTGATCCGAGGAAACCGCGTAACCCGGAGAACCCAGATACGTACGGCAAGCTTGCACCCAGCGTCCATCGGAAAGTGGGACGATGGTAGGTTCTTGAGAATTGAAAGCCAGCCCATCGGGATAACCCTTAAAAAACTTCGCCAATTGATTCACCGCAGGATTGTCGATATGCTTTACAATATCAGCACGAATACCGCGTGGTCCCGGCGGAAGCAGCGAAAACTCAAACTTCTCTGGATCACTTTCCGTGAGGAAATTTTCGCATAACAAAAAGACCGTCTCGCCCGCAACAAGTTGCCAGTCACGCCGCATATTACCTGGTCGAGCATATTGACTAAAGGGAAGCAACAATTGGCCATTGGGCATTAATTGCGGGGAGTGATTCAGGTGAGCATGGATCCGATCGGGAAACATGCTGATATCTCGATCGGGCAAAGTGATGGAGCGGATATCCGACCAAGTGTCGCCTCGATCATCACTATAAATGAATCCCAGTTTCCCGACATCAACTTCCGGACTATTATGCGCCACGTCAGGACCATGGTGGAGGCCTTCATGCAGAAAAAGTAGATACGATCGCCGCCCGGAACAACAAAGGGGCAACCATAGGAACGCCGCCATTCCACAGTGGAGGAAATGACAGAACGAGGCTCAGTCCAAGTAAGACCACAATCATTACTGGTAGCAAACACCACCTGTTCATCATGGGCTCCTTCAGATGAACCTTGGCTCCACGTGACAAACCAAGTCCCATCCTTTAAGAGGATAACAACGCTTGATTCATTTTTGCGAACAGAGGCCAGCTCTGATGGCAAATCCTGGCCACTCATAGCTGGATGACGGAAGATATCGGAATAGGCAAAAGGACGAGCACTCATGCTCTCCAACAAGGAAGACATCTGATTCATATAAGGGGGGTTCGAAGGGCTTCGAGCGGGTAATCCTGATTTGAAAACAGCAGCCATCTCGCTCTCAGAACAGCCAAGTGTCGAGAAGATAAACGCACCAAAACACTACCGAAGAAATTGGCCGTTTCATCATCACCAAAAGAGTTCTTGGACAGGGCGGACAAGATTGTCAGATTCTCCAGACGGTCCATATATC
>JAESUN010000394.1 GCA_016763045.1 Opitutaceae bacterium
TCCTTTGGCTGGGACTTTTGCATGAACACGCCAGAGGTAATCGTGGTCGAGCTCGAGATGGGTCGGTCGGGTGAAGCTAGCAATTCTGACTCCTTGTGGGCTTACGGCCTGAAATACGTTGCGGATTGTCCCGTTTTTGCCGCTTGTATCCATTCCTTGGAGGACAAAGAGCACTTTGTGTTTATGCTCGGCAAACAGGCATTTTTGTAAATGAGCTATGTGGTGACTGAGCAGGATTAGCTCTTTTAGTGCGTCTTCTTTCCCTGCTGGAAATAGGTTTTTTTGAGAAGGATCCCAGTTGGCTATATTAACTTTTTTATCCAGTGGAACGGGTGGGAAATTCATATGAAAAGAGAAACGAATTTTTCGACGTTGTTATTATCTAGTTTGGCAAGAGAGTAAATTTTCGCCGTTGTTTCCTGATGAGACTGTAGAGGAATAAAATGATGAGGATAATGACAATGGCCAGAGCTGCAAAGGGCAGGGAGAGGGAGATGATGCTGATGAATAGAGCTCCTAATAATTCAAAAAAAGAGATAAAAATGTTTCCTATGCCTGCTGTGGCAACGGTTGAAGTTGTTCGAGTCACAAGAGAAGCTCCTTGAATAAGCCCTGCGATGCCACCACCTGCGATGATCGCGAGTGTCCAACGAAGTACCGGCGAGATATCTGTGACCATCGAAGCGGTTAAGATCGTTCCGGCAATGATGGCCAAGGGCGATGCCATGCTGTCCAGAAGGTTGTCGATGACAGGTATGAAGTAGGCAATTACTTCAGCAATTGCGGCTGTAGCAAAAATGGTGATAGCTGTTTCTGAGTGCATCCAGGCAAAATCAGGGGCCAGCTGGATGTGGCCAGTATGACCCGCGATGGCGATGGCCAGGAGCGGGATGAAAATGCGAAAACCGCATGCGGCACTCAAACCAATGCCGATGGCTATCGAAAGAGCTGTGTCCATGAGAGTTTTTTCGCACGAGAAGAGGGTGTAAGTAAACTACAATCCGGAGCATCCCTGGGGAAAGGAAAATGTGATTCCCTTTTTTTTTCGTGCAAAAGAGGTGAAATGGATCAAATTGGGAAGAAATCGTCCGATTATTGGCAGGTGATGCAATTTCCTCTTTTCTTTCAAAACAGCCTCAGCGATCTCCATATAGCTCTTCTATGGGGAATTAAGCGGGCTCATTTTCGTGACATCGTAAGCGCGGAAGTGATCGCCGAGAGGGACTTTGATGAGAGAGGTGTTAGAATAGAGTTGCGCCCGTGGTATTTTTCGACACCAAGGTTTTGCTTTTCCCATATTAGAATTCGATGAAAGAGGAAGCCCCTGTTAACTCCGAGAAATCCACTCCCAAGCCCAAAAAACATCAGGACTTGGAGATTAAAGATGCACAGATTATTTTCACCAACGTCTGGAGTGATCTGGAGCAAGAAATTGGTCGCGAGAACCTACGTTTCCCCAAGGAACTCATTCTACTAAGAGGCGCTCCGGGTGCAGGGAAAGGGACAAACGCTCCCTTTATCATGAAAGTGAGAGGGCTTACTTGTGAGCCCATTGTTATCAGCCAATTATTGGATACTCCAGATGCTCAGCGCATCAAAAATGTTGGAGGGATGGTTGGGGACCAAGAGGTGATCTCTATTCTTTTTAGAGAATTGCTCAAACCAGCCTATAAGGATGGAGCGATTCTGGATGGATTTCCACGGACAAAAGTGCAGGTGGAGTGCTTGAAGCTCTTGTTTGCGAAGATGACCCAACTTAGAAGAGAGTATTATAATACATCTCTATCTCCGTTTTTTCGTCAGCCTATCATTCACATCATGGTTCTTTTTGTGGATGAGAAAGAAAGTATTGCTCGCCAGTTGAAGCGGGGGGAAGAGGTCTATGAACACAATAAAGAGGTTCGTGAGTCTGGCGTAGGGGAATTGCTGGAAGAGCGCGTAACAGACTTACAGAAGGATTCCGCGCGTCACCGCTATAAGATTTTTAAGGAGCAGACGTTTGATGCGCTGCAATCTCTGCGAGAGATCTTTCATTATCACTTTATCAATGCTCAAGGGACGATTGACGAGGTTCAGCGCAACATTATAAAAGAGCTTCAATATCAGAGCTCGATTGAGTTGGATCCCCGGACATATGATTGTCTACGTAATTTACCGACGGCAGAGGAGATTGCGGTGCACGCTAGGCAGGAGCTTGTTCGTCGGTTGGATGGCTATGAGTTTAACCATGCGGAGTTATTTCAAAAAGTCATCCGGTTTATCGAACGAAAAATAATGCCAATCGTTTTGCGACATGCCATTTCCGGGAGAGCCTATATTAATTCGGAAGACTCGTTGATGGATGATTCCTTGGCGCTCAGTATCTTGATCGATATTTTTTCTGAACGTGGGTTCCATGCGATTGTCGATGTTCATCGGCAGGAAATTCCTGAATCAATGGATTTGGAGACCGGAAAAATTTGTTGCCGAACAAAAAGAGTTTATCGCATTCAGATACGTTTTACCGGATCTGAAATCCGCCGTGGCACATAACTGAAAATTGATTCGATTCTTCTCGAATCGGATAAAAAAACGCCTACACGATACGTGCAGGCGTTGTAAGGGTCGACTGAAGAAACTTTCTGATCTTATTTGATGATCCGTAAGGTAACTGGATAACGGTAGTAGACTCCCTCGTTTGCCTTCATCGATGCGATGATCGTAAAAATCAACCAGAAGATACCAACCACAGGAAGTAGGATAATCCCAATACCGATAGCTAGTAATAAGAAGGAAACGAATGAGGCGTTCAGCACTGTAATGTTGAAATTGAGTGCTTCTTTTCCCTGATCATCCACAAAGGGCATTTCATTCTTTTTGATCAACCAGATGACGAGAGGCCCTAGGATCATCCCCACGCCAGGTATGATGAAACAGGCGAATGCAGTGAGGTGGCAGAGCATGCCGAAGAGTTTGTCGTCCTTTGTTAGCTCAGTAGTCTGGGCTGCTGCGGTGGGCTCTACAGGAGGAGGTGCTTCTCTATGGCTTGTTTCTTGAGGGGTGTTTTCTTCAGGTGTATTTTCCATGATTTAATGAGGGTAGAGTTTATAAGGTTAATCCTGATGGTTTTTTTGAGTATTTCAATCCTTAAGAAAAAGGGACGTTTTGTATTTTTTTAAAGACTACGGTGTGGTGGCACATCTAGAGAGCCGCTTCGACAGGGTTTTGCAGATTATGTAGATAACGGGAAAGAATTTTCTTTTTTATAGCAGAGTTAGAGAGGCCGTGTGCTTCGCGTAATACCTGAACACTGGATCCGTGTTCGACGAATTTATCTGGCCATCCAATTCTTTCAACAGGAGTGTTGAGTCCTGCTGCCTGAAGTGTTTCGATGAGAGCACTCCCGAAACCACCTGTTATCACATGGTCTTCGAGGGTGACAAAAAGTGAGGCTTTTTCTGCCTGATCCAGGAGTCGTTTTTTGTCCAGTGGTTTAACAAAGCGAGCGTTGACGACCCCCACGGATACGTTCTCTTCTTTTCTGAGTTCTGCGGCTATTTGAAGGGCATCGGTTACCATGTTGCCCAAAGCCCAGAGAATGATATCGGTGCCGTCTAGCAGTAATTCGGATTTTCCTATTTCGATCTTCTCTGGAGTTTCTTTTATCTTGGTTCCTTCGGCATTTCCTCTGGGGTATCGAATAAAGGTTGGGCTCGGGGTTTCAAAGGAGGTGTGCATCATATCGACGAGCTCATCTTCATCCTTAGGCTGCATGATGATGCTGTTTGGGGTGGCTCTCAGAAGAGCGAGGTCAAAGAGACCATGATGGGTTGGTCCGTCGTTGGGAGAGAGCCACGCTCGGTCCATGCAAAAGCTGATGGGCAGGTTTTGCAGGCAAACATCATGAATGATGGGATCGATGGCTCTCTGTAGAAAGGTTGAATAAATCGCACAAACGGGGTGGAAGCCTTTTGTCGCCAGTCCTGCTGCGAAGAGAACCGCATGTTCTTCAGCGATACCGACATCGAAAAATTGCTTTGGGACGTGAGTCGCCAAGCTGATAAGCCCTGTGCCAGGGGCCATTGCAGCGGTAATTCCGATAAGCTTAGGGTTCTTCTGGGCGAATCGGACCATGGTATCGCCAAAAACATCCTGGTATTTGGGTGGGGTTCCGTCTTTTTGAGGTGCGCTTTTTCCGGTAATGGGATCGAAAGGGCTGGGTCCGTGGAATTTTTCGGGATGTTCTAGGGCGACGTCGTAGCCACTTCCCTTGGTTGTCAGAACATGGAGGAGGATCGGATGTTCCGAGTGTTTAGCGAACTCCAGGTTTTTAGTTAATAACTCGATGTTATGGCCGTCAATGGGGCCTAGGTAACGCAATCCATATTTTTCAAAAAGCGATGAGGGAACCATCATGCTTTTGGCTCGTGTTTTGGCCCTTCCTCCCAGTTTTAAGAGTGAGTTGCCTCCTGGAACCATTTTTAAAAAGGACTCCAGATCATCGTGGAGGCGGTTGTAGAGGGGATTAGTGATGAGTTCTGTCAGATATTTTGAAAGGGCACCGACGTTTTTAGAAATCGACCATTTATTATCGTTTAGAATGACGACGAGACGCTTTGTGCTAGAAGCGATATTGTTGAGCGCTTCCATGGTAATGCCACAAGAGAGAGAGGCGTCTCCAATGAGAGCAACGACGTGCTCATCGGTCCCATTGAGATCTCGAGCGGTGGCCATTCCTAGGGCAGCAGAGAGGGCTGTTCCTGCATGTCCCGCTCCATAAGAATCATGTTCGCTTTCAGTTCGACAAAGAAACCCA
>JAESUN010000395.1 GCA_016763045.1 Opitutaceae bacterium
CCGCCGCGGATGTTTTTTAAATCGTTTAGATCGGTTGTTTCCGGCCAGTAGAGAACGTCCCTGACGGAGCCATCTGCCAACTGAAGATTCCAGTTCATTAAGCGCGCTCCGTTTTCCGGCCAAGCGAGAAAGGTGGAGGTGCCTACTTTCCAACGGCAGAGCTCTTCTCCTAGATAGTTGATTTTTTCCATGTTCAGGGTCTGAGCCGAATTATCGAGAAATGCTTCTTTTCGGCAATCAAAAACAGGAGACAGATTGGTAAAGTTTGTTCTGGTTCTTGCCTTTTAGGAGTGAGGCCCTAGGTTAGGGCTTAAATGAAAAGAGGCATCTGTTTTTACGTCTCGTTTCTCCTTCTAGTATTTGGGGAACCGATTTTTGCGACTCAAGCTTCAGTAGACGCTCCAGAGCAGCAGGAAACTGAGGAGGCTGCTGCAGAAGCAATAAAGGCCGAGCCGGATTCTGTACTGGAAGCAGATTTAACGGAGGGAGAAGAGGAAAAGGTCACGGTGTATGTGATTCCGGTGAAGGACGTCATAGATAAGCCCATTCTGTATATCCTTCGTCGAGGTTTGAAGGAAGCGATCGCAAATGACATCGATGCCATTGTCTTAGATATGGATACCCCAGGTGGGAGAATGGATATCATGCTCGAAATTATGGAGATGATGGATCGATTTGAAGGAGATACAGCTACCTACGTCAATCCGGATGCCATTTCAGCAGGTGCATATATTGCGGCATCGACCAAGGCTATTTACTTCTCGAACCGGCAGGCTGCGATTGGTGCCGCGGAGGTTGTTAGTTCTACAGGGGAGGATATCAATGAATCGATGAAACGGAAGGTCGATAGTTACCTGCGGGCTAAAGTACGTTCGATGACGGAAGAGTATCCATATAGGGGTGATGTGATGCGGGCGATGATGGATTCTGATTTTGTCTTTGAGGTGGATGGTCAGGTTTTGAAGGCGAAAGGAGAGCTCCTTACCTTAACAGCGAGTGAAGCGATGAAGGAATATGGAGAGGATAAAGCTCCCTTATTGGGAGCTGGAATCCATAACGATTTGGAGAGTCTGTTGATTTCCCGTTATGGCGAAAAAGGGTATGAATTGAAGGAGTTTGAAGTTTCGTGGTCAGAGGAATTTGCACAGTATATGTCCAAGGTAATTCCTATTATGATGGGGTTGGGAATGCTTCTTCTTTTTGTAGAGTTTAAGACTCCGGGGTTTGGACTTTTCGGCATTTTGGGTATCAGTCTTCTCCTTATTGGGTTTGGAGGTAATTATGTCGCAGGACTGGCAGGGAATGAGGCGCTTATTTTTCTTTTTATAGGAATTATTTTCATTGCGGTAGAGTTGTTCTTTTTCCCTGGGACAATGATTTTCATGGTAATGGGTTTGTTTTTGATACTCGGGTCGATGATTTGGTCGTTGGCGGATATTTGGCCTACATATGGAGATGCTGTTTCGGATTTTGATTTTTCAGTTCTCTGGCCGGCATTTAAAGAAATGGTCTTGGCGTTGTTTGTTGCGGTCGTAGGAGGTGTGATTTTGTGGCGATTTCTTCCAAAGAGTTCTATGGCTCAACGATTGGTGCTGGCAGAGACCTCTGCCGATCCGTCCACTGTTATTTCGGGTGGAGGGAGTTCTTTCAGTGGGCAGACAGAGTTGCCAGAGATAGGAGCAACGGGAGTCGTGCTGAGTGATTTACATCCATCGGGAATGGTTGAAATAAGGGGCCATCGATTTGAAGCAAAAGTGGATGTAGGAACCCTTTCAAAAGGAGAGGCTATCATTGTAATCGGTTATCGAAACTTTTATCTGGCTGTAGCGAAAAACATCGAATCATGACACTCATAACGACCCTTACTCTCATTGCGTTTTTGTTATTCTTCTTGGAGATCTTTTTACCGGGTGGCATTTTAGCCATTATAGGAACACTACTTTTAGTTGGGGCGGCTTATTTAGTGGGGGTGGAGTATGGGTTGGCCATAGGTGGTTCTTTTTTACTTCTTTCCGCTGTTTTTGGGGTTTTCATGTTTTTTCTAGAGGTGAAACTGATGCAGCATACGGCTGTTGGGCGTTATTTTAAACTGGATTCCTCCATTATGGGAACCAGTAACAAAGCGGTGGCGGATGATTCGATCGTGCATAAAAGAGGTGTTTCGTTAACTGTGATGAATCCAGGTGGAAAAATTTCAGTAGAGGGCCGAACGTATGACGCGGCGTCGACTAGTGGACTACTGGAACCGGGGACAGAAATCGAAGTTGTCCGTATCGAAGCCTTTAAGGTCGTAGTGAAGAATGTATGACATCTTTTCTTTGATTGAACCGGATCTGCTTGCATCATTTGGGAGAACGTACCAGCCTTTATGTGTTCTCTTGTTCTTTACGGCTTAGCCAGCTGATCAAGCGGTGCTCTAATGAAAAAAATAACCCCTTTTAGAAAAAATGAATACGATCCTTGCGTTAGAAATAGGTAAGACCCTTATGAATATCTTTTACATCGGCGGAGCGATTCTCTTGTTGGTGGTCGTTTTGGTTATGCTTTCGTTTTTAAGTGTATGGCTGAAAGCATATTCCTCTGGAGCTCCTGTCGGCATGTTTAATCTAGTCGCGATGCGTTATCTACGGAAATTACCTTATTCTGTTATCGTGGATGCCCGAATTAGGTCGGTGAAGTCTGGTATTGAAGTTAGTGTCAATGAATTCGAGACACATTATATGGCGGGTGGGGATATTATCGAAACGATCCAAGGCGTTATAAATGCCCAAAAGGCAGGTATTTCTTTTTCTTGGAATTCTGCGTGTGCTATTGATTTGGCGACCAGGGGAACGGAGAAATCTGTTTTGGAAGCAGTCAGAACATCCATCAGCCCGAAGGTGATTGATTGTCCGGCGGCTGGAGGAAACCGCGTGACCATTGATGGCGTGGCTAAGGATGGGATTCAGGTAAGAGCTCGTGCTCGTGTAACGGTTCGTTCGAACCTCGAGCATTATGTGGGCAGTGCTCAGGAAGAAACTATTATTGCTCGTGTGGGTGAAGGTATTGTCACGACGATTGGTTCAGCAGAAACCTATAAGTGGGTTTTGGAAAACCCTGATTCTATTTCGAAAAACGTGCTCAAGCGTGGACTGGATTCTGGGACTGCTTTTGAAATCCTGTCCATCGATATTGCTGATATTGATGTGGGCAACAATGTTGGAGCCGAATTGCAGGTGGCGCAGGCTGAGGCCAATAAGAATATGGCGCAGGCCCAGGCGGAAATTCGTCGTGCGGCCGCTGTGGCGGAAGAAGCAGAAATGCGAGCTCGTGTTGAAGAGATGCATGCCAAAGTGGTGGAAGCCGAAGCACAGGTCCCATTGGCTATGGCCGAGGCTTTCCGAAAGGGAAATATTGGCATCATGGATTATTACCGGATGCGTAACATAGAGTCCGACACCGATATGAGAAAATCCATTGCGGAACCGGAAAGAGACTCTGGTGAGCCACTCTAAATTGATCATTCTCAGCTTCTTGAAAAATGGACTGGATCTTCGATAATGTTGAGAAATTTTTCCCGTTACTTATTTTCATTGCGTATGCATTTTCGGCATGGCGCAAACGCTCCCGGAAGGAAGATGAAGATCCTGCTGAGGGGCCAGAAACTGCGGAACGTGTAAGACGAATACAGGAAGAAATTCGCCGTAAGATCGTTGCAAGACAACAAGGGAAGAGTTCTCCAGTGGAGACTCCCCCTCATCCTTTACAGAGGGAAAAACCTGCGCCTGCTTCAGTTTTGATACCTCCTGTGGTTCCGATAGATGCTCAGCGAACATTGTTTGTGGATGAAGAAGGCGAACGGGATAGACAGAGAGCTCTGGAAGAGAATCTGAGAGTAGCTC
>JAESUN010000396.1 GCA_016763045.1 Opitutaceae bacterium
ACTCCGGGGAAGCGATGAGCCGTAATCTCCTTCTGGATAGTCTCGCCGACTTTTACCTCCATGGTGCTTGAAAGATCACGGCCTCTTCTCATCTTTTCTTTCAAGATCGTTACGTCGTTGCCACTCGTTTTGATATCGAGGACAAAGCCGCCAAACCTTCCCAAATCGATGCTTTTTCCGGGGATGATTTCCCATCTCCCATCAAAATCACTAATACCCTCTCCAAATAAGCAGACTGGCGAAAAAAGCATAAACAGAAGGAATAGTTTTTTTATCATGTTCATTGGTATTTTTATTATAGTTAAAATTCGAAAGCGTAATCAGTGCGACATTTACTCAGACTTACGTGCAGGCGCTTCGCCTTCAGCTCAAGAAGCGCATCCACAGCTTTTCCATTCTTTTCGCCAGGTTTCCACTTACCTTTACGGAGTTCCTCAATAATACCATCTTTCAGCTCTGAAGGCGTAGGTTTATTGCCGACAAATTTTGCATGCGACACTTGACCGTTTCTAGTCACAACCCAAGTAACGTGAATATCCTTTAACATATGGTCGCCAAAAAGAGTTTCGGGGAAAATCGAGAGCGTCCGAGGTATCCTTTGAGGTTTTACATCGAGATATTTAATCGGAAGCGCACTTGAAAATGATGTAGATCCCATCATTTCTGAGAAGGCTAAAGATCCGCCAAAGAGTACAAGCGCTAAAGTACCTATACTTATTAGTTTTATTTTTGGTAATCCTTCTTTTCTATATTCTATGATGTTTTGAATGCGGCGTTTCAGCGAAGCTCCAGACAAGGCAAGCTCTCCCCAAAATCGCTCCTGCCGAGAGAGTCCCGCAGCCTTTAACAAACATTTCAGATAGTCTGTAGATCTTCCTCCTGCTGAAATAACCTCTTCGTCACAGGCTTTTTCCATCTCATAATCGACCTGTTTTTTCAAACACCACACTAAGGGGTGGAACCAAAAGATACAGAAAGTCATCTCAGAAACGAGCCGCCATAGACTGTCCCTGCGCAGCCTATGTGCTGCTTCATGTTGAAACACGGATTTCAGATCCTCATTATTGAAGGAATCAAGAAACGCTTGTCGTGCTATTATCCTGGGTCGAAAAATCCCATACAACCCAATGGCCGGGCCTCCTTCGAAGACAAAGCCTCGCAGGTAGTCTTTGTTTTTGCCCATTGAGACCAAAGCAGTTCGCAGTACATTCTCTGCTCGTCCATTGAATGCACTTTCGCAACGTCTGAGCTGCTGATCAAATCTTTTTGCGACAAGCCCTCTTGAAATCAGAAACCCAATTGTTCCCACCACCCAAACGGACAGAAAATACAATGAATAGCCATGTCCAATCGCAGCGGTCGAAAGGGTCTGTACTGGTTGAACGATATACTGCAACGCGGGCAAAGTCTGCGACGTTGTACCGAGTTCAAACCATGCAAAAACCAATCCACTGGGGAAGATGAATTTGAGTAAGCAAAGCCGGTAGAGCCAACATTTCACTCTAGAATTACGGATTCCAAGAAGCCAAACAAAGCCGAGAAAAGAAAGGCTCCAGATTGTCGATTCGGCAAGATGAAGCCACAATATCGAGATCAAGTCATCCATGTTTGCCTTCTTTTCTTTCCCGCTTCTCCTTTTCGGCGATCATCGCTCGAATCTCTTTCAATTCGTCTTTACCGATTTTTTCAGATTCGACCAAGTAGGATATGATCGGATTCGGTACGCCGCCGAGCAAACGGATCACGTCATCTATCAATCGTCCTACGATCTGCTTTCGTTCGATGATGGCTTCGAAAAGCCAGGCATTACCAATCTTACTTGTACGTTTGAGGGCACCTTTCTTTTCGAGCCGACCGACGATCGTCTGAACCGTTGAATAGTCAGGGCCATTTTCCAGGCTTTTCAGATATTCGGAAGCCTCTCGTACCAATAGGCACTCATTTTCCCAGAAGGGTTTCATGACAAGCATTTCGAGTTTCGACAAGGAAGCAGAATCTTTCATACAACAATTGTTGTATCGTCTAGGACGTTTGTTTTATTTGTCAATTTCAAAAGCAGAGACATCATGAAAGAAGGGACACCAGAAGCCCCCGGCTCGAGCGACCATAAACCCTGTCTGTTCGATTCTTCTCTAGCGGAATTCTTTGAGGATATTTACAACAGATCCCGAAAGAGTTAACGCCTCAGATTCAGCTAAGCCTTCTTCCAGATAAAGATTCTTCATCGTTAACTTTTTGAGCTTTTTAGACCTCTTCCCTTCATCGATAAAGTAAGAAATAGTTCCCGCGAATTCATTGCCGCTTTTGCTTTCATTAACAATGATGAGATTTCCATGCATAATATTGTCTCTGAAATACTTTGTCGCAGTGTTGCCGATAAAAATAACCGTAGTCGCCTGATCAATTTTTAACACCGCTTTTTGAAGACCCGGATAATCAGCCAGCCCTAGTAAATCAACATTGTAGCTCTTCACTAAAAGCTCATTATTCAAGGCATTCACAATCTCGGATTTCAGCGTTTTCCCCTTCCTGGAATAAACGACATAGACATCGATATCCGCCCCATAAGTAATCGGAATAAATAAAAAATGCACAGCCATGGCCACCACTGCTAGGACCATTCTTTTTTGCACACTCATTTGTATAAAATTCCTCACAAGAATCTATCCTTCTCCCTTAGAACCAAAAAATCAGTGAGACCATATCCACAGCGACATCCCCTCTTCCGCCGGCAGAAATAAAAGGTGCCAACGCATGATCAAAATCGTCAAGAGTCTGCTCTTGATGTTCGAAGCGCAGTCGAGCGTTTTTCATAAATTGCCACTCTAGCCCCAATGTTACACGGGAACGATCCCAGGGGGTAAAGACCGCTTTGTCGTTGCTATCGACTTCGTCGTAACGCGCGACTACCCGAAGAAATCGAGTCTCTTCCTCCCCATAAAAAAATGGAATATAGGAGCCCTCCACATACCATGAATCCATGTGGTAATCGCCCGTCGAATCGTTAATAAGATTCGGACCTGGGAGAGGCACAACATTGATGCCCGCTGTTTGCTCTACTGCTGCTTTAGCATATTCGCCTTTCAGGGTCCAGCGCCGTGCAAGCCAATTGAAGTGAACCCCATACATTTCCAGATTTTCATCACCAGCATTATCCCAATTACCACTATACCAAGAGACGCCAAAATCAAATGGCTGATCGTTAAAGAGATAAGTCGCCTTGGCCGTGAAGGCTGGCTCAGAGTTGTTATCGTCGAACCACCCAGCACTTCCAGTACTACGATGATTTAAACCATCACGTGAACGTATAGCTGGATTAAATGTATCGATAGGAGTGGCGAGCTGTATATAATCTGCGTCGAGTACTTCTTTATCTGATCCAAGCCCTTCGATCGCAGTGAACTTTAAATCAAAGACTCCAGGGCCCATTGGATGATTCCAGTTTAAGAGTATGCCCGTATCCGACCAACCCAATGTATCAAATTCCGGAGGACCGTTGATAACAGGAGACAGGAGACAGGCCGTAAACGGCTGACTCATGAGGTTCTGCTTAAAATTGGGTTTATTTTCGTTATACGATAAAAAAGGTATCAAAATTCTCCCCGCCCGAAGAGTTAAATTCCCCAACCGATCGGGGTCCCAGACATCCATCATCGAGCTGATATCGAAGTCAAAATACAGATAACCAACATCAATATCTTTGAAATCGTTTGCAGCGCTGATTTCAGTTGAAACGACGACATTTGTCGACATCTGGTAATCCAGAAAAAGTGAGAATTCTCGAGCTTGAAAGAAACCCTCATTCAAATCGCTTTTTCCGACAATCCGAGGAACACCACTATGGTCCATGTAATGAACATTTCCATACCCCGAAACATGCAACCGATTGCCCAAGCTAAAGCGATCCTTCCAACCTTTCTTCTCCTCTTCAGCTCCCCTCACACTGCTTGTAGCGAATAGAGAAACGAGAAGAAAAGCGCAAACCTGGAGCCCTAATATTACTTTTTGCATCATGTTCATTCCATTCATTAAGGATTCACCTAGCTATAGACTGCCCTGAAATCATTTGTCCTAGCTCTACTCCAAACTCTGAGTAAATAACTGATTTGATTAGAGTCTTATGGTCTATCATATTATTTTTCATCTTTCCGTTACTACTAGTAAGTAAATCATCCTTTAATACTTTTTAA
>JAESUN010000397.1 GCA_016763045.1 Opitutaceae bacterium
GGGGTATGGTGATCTAAAGAAAACACTTTTTGCACATTATTGGGAGTTGTTTGCCGATGCTCGAAAACGACGCGATGAATTGGTGGCAGACCCTGCTTTTGTGGAGGGTGTTTTGGCGGAGAGTGCGCGCAAAGCACGCGAAGTCGCCACTGGTGTTTTAAAAAGAGCTCGGCGGGCATGCGGTATCGACTAGCCGACGTTCTGCAGAATTTCGAATAGAGAAAATAATGAGCAAGGAAGAATTTAACGAATTGGAAGAAGGCACCAAACTGGATCTTGATTTTTCAAAATTGGAGAAGGTTGTGGTGGGTGGTTCTGATGATGTGATCCCTGTCGCTGTCCAGCATAGCGAAACAAAGGAGGTTATCCTGGTTGCCTACACCAATCAATTTGCGATGGAAGAGAGCTTTAGAACGAGGATCGCCACTTTCTGGAGCACTTCGAGAAAAGAACTCTGGATCAAAGGAAAGACTTCCGGGCACTATTTTGAGCTGGTGGAAGCCAGAGTGAACTGTGAACAGAATACTCTGGTCTATCTGGTGAAACCCAAAGGAGCTGGCATTTGCCATACTCATAACTCCAAAGGTGAACCGCGAAATTGCTACTATCGAATAATCGATTTAGAAAATAACACTCTCACAAATACAGATTCATAAGGAGTAGAAATGCTTAGTCCGCTTGGATTTTTTTTGCGATAAGGTCAACGACCTCATCCAGTGAAAGATAAGTGGAGTCGATCAAGGTCGCGCCTGCTGGGCAGACTAAAGGGGAAATTTTTCTCGTGGAATCGAGTCGGTCGCGTTCAGCGATTTTATCATTTTGTCCTTCGCTGATGCGTCGTTGGGCCCGTGCTTCGAGATCCGCCTGAAGGAAGAAACGGTGATCGGCATCAGGGAAAATAATGGAACCGATATCGCGCCCCTCCATGATCAAGCCATCAAAGCTGTTTTCCCGGGCAACAGTTGCTTGATCTCTTTGATAATCGAGTAGGAATCCTCTGACTGCTGGAACTGCGGCAAATAACGAGACACTTTCATTGATCTCTTGGCTGCGGATTTCGTCTCCGGGCACCCAATCGTTAATTTTGATCATGGCATCGCGGCCTGTGATGAGTGTTCCTAGTTTAAATGTTTTGAGAGCCTGGGCGATGGATGCTGCCTCTGCAGGGTTTTCTCCAGCCTGTCGCAACTGATAGGTGACGGCACGGTAGAAGGAACCGGTATCAACGTGCAGGAAATTAAACCGTTCACTGAGACCTCGGGAGGTCGATGATTTACCGGAAGCAGCGCCTCCATCAATAGCGACGATGATAAATTTTTGAGAGCTGGCCAAAGGATTGTACGGGTCGGTTATGGGGACTGTTGGTTGAGGCTTTGTTGGCGAAGATTTTCCAGTGTCTCAAAAAAAGTCGGAAAGGTTTTGGCACAGCAAAGAGGATCTTTGATCTTTAGCCAAGAGCCCCCATTTTTCATAAGATCATAAGAGCCCAGAATACCGAAACTCATGGCAACACGATGATCGTGGTAGGTTTCGATTTCCGCTGATTGGAGTGGGGCAGGTGTTACGGTGATCGCATTCTCTTCTTCAAGGACGTTTTGACCTATTCGGGTTAGCTCATGAGTCATGGCAGAGACGCGATCGCATTCTTGATGGCGGGTATGTGCTATCCCCTGGATCTGTGTTTCACCTTTCAGTAGAGGACTAATAGCCGCGAGGGTGAGGAAAGTGTCGGTGATGCGAAAAAAGTTTTGATCGAGGCCTTGAGCAGGCAGATCGTTCACGGGGAAGGAGGAGGTCACTCCTTCTGGAGATTCCGTTATTTGGCAGCCGGTGAGGGATATCATTTGGGTAAAACCGATATCTCCCTGGAGTGAGGCCAGTGATAACTGACGAATGGTTAGATCTCCTCCAATGATGGCCGGTAGGGCGAGGAAATAGCTGGCGGCGGAAGCATCCGGTTCAACGGTATAGGTAGGTGTTGTGGTGTGATAGGTCGTTCCCTTGGGAATCTGATAGGTCGCCTCACTGGAAGGTTGTTGGAGAGTTGGCTGGCCGAACTGCTCCATCATTCGAAGCGTTAGATCGATGTATGCCCGGCGTAGAGAAGGCTCGTTGAGGGTAAGGGAAATGTTTTCGTCTGCATAGGGAGCAACCATTAGCAGTGCCGAAACCATCAGACTGCTTTGGCTGGCATCAATGGTGATGTTGCCTCCTGAGAGACCTCTCGAATCTATGGTGAGAGGAAAAAATCCGTTGGAAGATGTGATCTTTGCACCGATGGATTCGAGTGCATCGATTAAACCCTTTATTGGACGTTTACGCATTTGTTCAACACCATCGATACGATAGACGCTGCCTTTGCCCAAAGCACAGAGAGCTGTTAGAAAACGGGCAGAGGTGCCGGAGTTTCCCACGAAGAGTTCAGCTTGTTTGACAGGGATTTCGCCGCCTCTTCCTTTAACTTTTATTTGTGAAATGGATTGATCCGTTTCGACGTCAAAGCCAAGGAGACGAAGTGCGTTGACCATGATCTCAGTGTCTTCACTAAAGAGGGCATTATTCAGAGTTACCTCGTTTTCACTCAAGGCAGCGAGGATGAGAGCTCGGTTAGTGATGCTCTTGGAGCCGGGCACAGTGACGCTGCCGGAAACAGGTCCAGTAAAAGGCTGAACGGAATAAGGATCGGAAAGACTCACAGTGTGATCACTCGGAAGATTTTGCAGGCCGGAGTTGGTCCCGGTAGTTTTTGCCCTGTTCCAGTATCGCGGTCAGTGCGATGGAATCATTGTTCGCTAAAAGGGAATGGACTTCGTCGAGCTTCTCTTGAAGGCCTCTTAGGGATCTCAGTACTTCTTCGCGGTTTTGAACGAGAATCTCTTTCCAGAGTTTTGGATCTCCACTAGCGATACGGGTGGAGTCACTCAATCCGGCGCCTGAGAAGTGTTTCCAGTTGGAATCTTTTTCGGAGAGGAAGCTACAGAGAGCTGAGGCGATCAAGTGAGGAAGGTGGCTGATGTGAGCCACGATTTCGTCATGAGCCTCAGGACTTGTTGTTGATATGTCAGAGCCCAAGGCACTCCAGAAAGCGATTAATTGGCTGAGAGCTGATTCGGATGTGGATTCGAGAGGTGTGATAAAGCAGGGGCGATCTTCAAATAGATTTTCGGAAGAATGTTCCATTCCTGTTTTTTCAGATCCGGCCATGGGGTGGGAGCCGATAAAGATGGCTTTCTCTTCTAAGGCACTGCTACCCCTGCGTGTGATTTCACTTTTCACGCTACCGACGTCTGTGACAATCGTAGTGGATGAGAGGCTGGAAGCGATTTGTTCGACAAGAGGAATGATCTTCTCGACCGGAGTGCAGATGATAACAAGTTCACTGCCGTGGACGGCTTCTTCAGGTGTTTCGAAAACGTTGTCACACCAATCCACTCCAATCAGTTTATGCCTCGATTCTGCTCGGCGAGACCAGATATGGATTTTGCTGGAGAGGTTACGGCTGCGCACTGCCTTGGCGACAGAAGCTCCAAGAAGACCAGGTGCAAGAATGGTTATCTGCGAAAACACCCCTCGTCTAAAAAAGTAAACAGAGGATTTGTCGAGATTTTCAGATCTCTTGACCGATTTTTAGCTGTAATTGGTGTTTTTGAGAGGGTTTTCCAAAAAAGTAAACTATTTGGCCGCTTCGAAAGGTATTATCTGAGGTATTTCGTTTTCCCAATTCAATCGAGCCAAGTAGAGGCCTTTAGTCCTGTCTGTTTGACTATGATCCAGATCGAGTAGTGCTCGTGAACAGCTGGAGATATACCATTGTCCGGCACTTTCAAAAAACTCTGAGGCATGGGTGATGGAAAACCAGTGATCTGTTTGGTCGGTGAAATTAAAAGGGTCTTCGGAGATGACTAGTCGAGTCTCATCCTGATGTTTATAAAAGAGATAAAACTTTCCATTTCGCTCGATGACACAGGGAGACTCCATTGAGACGGTTGACTGATTGGGTGCGTAGGGGCGAACCATAACAGGGCCTCTGTCTTTCCATGTTATGAGATCGTCGGAAGAGGCCGCTCCCAGGGCTACGGTTTTTCCCTTTGTTCCTTTGATCCAGGTTACGTAATACAGTATGTAGTTATGCTTGGGATGGAAAAAGATATGTGCATCACGACAGCAGCTCCAGATACCGGAAGAGGGGGTGTATTCTGCCCATGTGGGGGAAGGCTGGAAAACAGGGTTCTCCGTGTGTTTTATCCAATGGGTTAGATCGTCGGAAGTCGCCAAGCACATGTATTCTGCCTGTGAGAGTGTATTGATACCGGAGTAGAAGAGGTAGTATTTGTTCTCTTTTTCGAAAATATAGGGTGCAAAGAGATGATGAGGCTCATGACTTGAAAGAGGGTCTATCGAAAGGGTGTCTGGCTGCGTTGTCCAAAGAAGAAGATCTTCGCTTGTGGCATGGCCAAAGGTTATTTCCGATCCATCATCATAGCAGCCTTTTCCTGTAGGTCCTACGATATGAAATAAATGAAAAAGGTGGTCTTTTCCCTGAATGATACAGTGATCATTTACATATCGGCCAGTAGGGGAATAAACCTCTCTGAAACAAAGAGACTGATTTTTAGCCAATCGCTTGTATTCAATATTTGAGGGCATTGGTGATAATAGAGCTGTTGTCGAAAATTTATAAGGTGGCTCGTAGCCAAAAAATGCCTCCGATAGCACCAGCTGTCAGCAGAAGGACAAAGAGGCTTGCGGTGGCTATTTTCCCGATACGTCTCAAAATGAACGGAAAAATAAGAGCGATGGCTGCGCAGATTCCTGTGGCATAGTAGATGACAGTGAGGCTGGTTTCTATTTTTATGATTTGAGTCGAGAATCCAATGGCCCA
>JAESUN010000398.1 GCA_016763045.1 Opitutaceae bacterium
CTCATGATCCTCAATCAGGAGAAGCAGTCAGGAGAGTTATTTCTGGAGGACTGGGCTATATAAACCACTCCAAAGATACGTCATCGTCCCATTCTGGTGGCTGCGGCTCAGGCTGCGGTTGTCATCACTAAGGGTTATTCCAAACTTCGTGGCGTGGTTAATTAGACCCGCTTTCACTCTAAGTCCACGATTGAGCCATAACTGGGATCGCTTAGCCGTTTGTAAGTCCGAATGGCTGATCCATCTGTCATCCCTGAAAGATGATCACAGAGTATGCGGCAGCGATCATTCTCCGAACTCGAGGCATCGATTCGCTGATTGATTGCTTTCGGTAAGACTCGGAACCCATCCATTTTCCCGTCACCATTCATTCCATCCGAAAAGGATTCCCACAAATATTTCAATATTTGCCCGCCCTTATACTCCATTTGCTGTAATTCCGGAGATTGGAAGATACACTGCTGAGCAAGCTTTTTATAGAACCGAGACTCCTTCTTTATCCCTTTATTGATTTCAAGAGCGTATGCATAACGATTGGATTTTTCCGAAAGAAAATTCTCCGTTTTCACCAGATGGCACCCCTTCAAAAAGCTCCCAATCTTCACACTGAAAGTAGCCTCCAATTTATCCGATAAAATAGCCGACTTTAAATCACTCAAAAAAGAGGTCTCTTCAGATGAAAGATCCTCGTTCATCGCCCACTTATCCATTTTTTCAAATGTAAGGAAGCCAGCTCTTACCCCATCAATGATATCGTTTAGAGAATAAGCGGTATCATCAGCCCAGTCCATAATCTGGCACTCAATGCTTTTGATCTCATTCAGACGCATCCCCTCACAAAGATCCGAAGGAATGACTGCTTCCTGAAAAGCGAAATCACGACACGCCTTCTGCGAGTCATAGAGAAAATGATTCCGGGCACCATTGGAGTCCCCGAAAAGCACTTTGTATTTCAAAACTCCATCTAGGCAGGCTCTGGTTGGGGCAATGCCATAACACGCTTTCTCCGTTTGGTAAATAACCTCCGTGAGCATTCTGAGAGTTTGAGCATTCCCCTCAAACCCACCAAAATCTTTCATCAAAGCATGAAGAATTTTCTCACCCGCATGGCCAAAGGGAGGATGCCCCAAATCATGCGCAAGACAAACCGCCTCAACCAAGTCTTCATCAATATAAAAACCACTGCTCAATAATTCACTCGATGATCGAAGATACTGACAAATAGATCGTCCAATCTGAGCAACTTCAATGGAATGGGTTAATCGAGTTCTGTAAAAATCATACTCCCCCGAAAGAAACACCTGCGTCTTAGACTGCAAACGCCTGAAAGCAGACGAATGAATGATGCGGTCTCGATCTACCTGAAAAGGAGTTCTGTATTCATCCTGGTGAACTCGATCAAGCTTCCCCGGAAGTCGCTCTGTATCAAAATCACCGTAAAACGTATTTTCCATATGCACCGACATCGCCTAAAGTTCTGTATATTTATCTGAACGACCACGGGCTTTTTCAACCGGATACTTTCGTGCATTGATCACCAATTTCGCCTCGATCGCCGCTGCTAGATCAATCTTTGTTTGATTCGCAAATTCCAACGCATAAATAACGACATCGGCAAGTTCCTCCTCGATCATCACCCTTTTCTTTTCATCCGCAAAAATCTCTCGGGATTGCTCTGATTCCGTCCATAAAAAGTGCTCCATTAATTCAGCAGCTTCCGCAGCCAATGCCATTGACAGGTTCTTCGGCGAATGAAACTGCTCCCATTCTCTTTCTTGAGCAAAGGCCAAAACTCTCCTTTTCAGATCTCCCAAGCAAATAACATCATCTCTGGATTCTTTCATCACTTCAATCTAGCGGAACAGAAGATTTGATCAACTGAGAATTCATCCAATCACTCCGCAAACCTTGGCCTATGCCGCAGAAAAATCTTTCACATGAATTTCCCGTGCATGAGCCAACGCATTGACATCATAAGGCTCCGCTGCAGAGGCATCGATAGCATCACTGAGATGCTCTACACAGGTCGCTCCCGATAAGACCAACGAAACAGGAATATCGTCCAAAACCCAGCGCAAAGCCGCTTGAGGTAGGCTCTTGATCTGATCATTTATCAAAAAGTCTAAGCTTTCTGCATATTCAACTCTCTCAATAATTTCCTCCCTCGAGTAACGACAATTTAGATTATTCTCAGGAAAGACAGTATCTCTTTTGATCGCTCCACTCAAGAACCCATTGGCCAGCGATTCCCTCGCGACGACACCTATTCCCCCTCTCACCAAATCTTCAATCAATGGTAGTGATTCCCTATTCATCAAACTGTATACAACCTGTATGATATCGATTTTTCGCTCTTCCGCCCATGATCTTGCCCACTGCTCTGTTTCTTCAAATTTGGAAATAGAGTGACCGACAAACCTCAGTTTTCCTTCTTCTTTCAGGATTCCGATTTCGTCCCAAACATCATCATGAATCGTATCTGTCCCAAAAGGAGAATGAAAAAACAAGACATCAATTCGGTCAGTATTTAATCTCTGTAAACTCGCTTCAACAGACTTCCTCACCCCTTGAGCATGAAACTGAGCATTTAAAGCCCCAAGTGTCGGTTGACGTCCAAACTTCGTCGAAATAATAACCTTATCCCGATCATCCCCCAACCCTTCACCCAGGATTTTCTCGGCAATGCCATCCTCTTCTTCGCTTCCATACAAAGGAGCCGTATCGTAAAAATTAATACCTCTATCAAGAGCATAGCGAATAACATCGATCGACTTCGACTTTTCCACGTCTCCATAAACATTCGACGCAAAGGCCCAAGTTCCTAAACCAATTTCACTGCAAGACAGCCCAGTTCGACCCAATATTCGTTCATTCATAATTGTTTTCTATTTTAACAGTTCTAGCGCCTAGGAGCTCTTATCATTTATCTTTTAAACAGACTTCAAGAGTTCATCTACTTTGGCCTTTCCAGCCCTAACAAATGCTGCTGCAATCAGAGCACCTTCCTCTGCTGTCGCCAGACGAGGATCTTCTCCCCATACCGCATCCTTCTCCAGAGTCGGCGCATCACCCTCTCCCAACTGTTCCAACGCAACCAAATCAGATCTATAATGGAGCTGCAAAGCAGTTTCTCCACGAGCTGAATGATTTGCGACAAGAACGGAATCATCTAAAATGTCGAATTCGGCAATCGCCAGAAACTTGGAGCCAGTGCACTTCTTCTCACACTCCTTTGCCACCTCTTTTAATAGATCCATATGAGGCTGTCCCGCATGCCCCGTTAGTAGAAGAACAACCTTAAATCCTTCATCCGCTAATTGGAGAAACAATTCCTCAGCTAACAGTTTCAATAGCTCTTCACTATGCTCAATGGAATGCCTACGATGTTCCAGATCCTTGACAGCTTTTATAGTGCTTGTCGCATGATAAACCGTGGGTAAGACACATCCACCTGCTGCCTGAGCTAATTCAAGGCAAAGACCATAAGCCTTAATTCCATCCAACCCAATAGGGTTATGATTGCCATGATACTCGATGGCTCCCCATGGGATATAAGCGACCGAATGCTCACTCTTAATAGCTTCTATCTGATCAGGGCGTAATTCTTCGTAGCGCCCCCATAACACGGTCTCTTTACTCATCGATTATTTGGATTCTAACGTAATTCGGGATCCTTTAAACCCACCTGATTTACCACTCTTCGTCAATTCTTTCAGAAATATCTTCAAAAAATAAGACCGCCTGACATTGAGAAATCCCTTTTTTCAACATTTCCTCCGAATCATAAGAAAAAATCCTTTCACTTTCCCTTTGCGAAATTGAGTCAGGTTGTTTTAGTCGCGAATTTCAGTGACAACTCCACAATCCAACCCAGCTGATATTCCTCCTGATAAACCCAAGCAATTGTCGCTCGGTGTCATTTTCCTGACCCTATACATCGACCTTATCGGGTTTTCGATCATCTTCCCACTCTTCCCATCCATCCTAGATTACTATCTAGGAAAAGAAGGATCGAGTGGCCTACTGGGAACAATCCTTTCCTTCCTTGATCAAATTTCTCAGTGGTTAGGGAGTGGAGATAACTTCACCCTGGTTCTTTTTGGAGGTTTTTTAGGCTCACTCTACTCACTCTTTCAATTCATCTTTGCGCCCATCTGGGGAGGCCTTTCAGACCGACTTGGTCGTAGAGGCATTCTGCTTTGCACCGTTTTTGGCACAGCCATCAGCTATCTTATCTGGGCCGTCAGCGGCAGTTTCCTGCTCCTCATCCTAGCACGGCTTCTCGGAGGAATGATGAGCGGAAATCTCTCCGTCGCTACAGCAGCTGTAGCAGATGTAACATCCAAGAAAAATAGAGCAAAAGGGATGGGCCTCATCGGTGCCGCCTTCGGTCTAGGTTTTGTCACTGGACCTGCCATAGGTGGATATTTTTCAGGATTCAATTTGCTGAATGCCCATCCAGAATTAGCTCGGCTAGGAATCAACCCCTTTTCCATTCCCGCTTTCATCGCGTTTGGCTTATCCGTGCTCAATCTAGTATGGATCTACCGCCGTTTCACCGAGTCATTGCCTCCTGAAAAGCGGGCAAAACCAGAACCTTTTGCTTCGCGTAGCCCGCTAAAGAGACTCGGTGCCAATCATCCTCTGCCAGTCAAAACAACAAACAAGGTCTATTTCATCTTCCTACTGGCTTTCAGCGGAATGGAATTCACCCTATCCTTTCTCACTGTTGACCGCTTCTCTTTTGGCCCCAGAGAAATCACCTGGATGTTCATCTTTATCGGTGCTGTCCTGATAATAACTCAAGGAGGAATCGTTAGAAGACTGGTTCCCGCAATAGGTGAAAAGAAAACAGCTTTCATCGGACTTTGCATGACCACTTTTGGATTTTTCATTTTGAGCTACGCACCCACCATCAAATTCCTTTATTCAGGATTAGCTATCATGGGAATGGGCTCCGGATTAACAACAGCGTCCCTCACCGCATTGGTTTCCCTTTATTCTTCTGAAGAAACGCAGGGTAAATCTCTAGGAAGCTTTCGCTCCTACGGTTCATTGGCCCGAGTGATTGGGCCCATCGCTGCCAGTATCCTTTTCTGGTGGTTTGGCTCCCATTTCTCCTATGCTTTGGGTGCACTACTGATGATCATCCCGGCAACTATCGCGTTACGTCTCCCTTCGCCCGATAAGTAAAATACGTTTTAGGTCATCCACGTATCGAGCTTCTCTCGGATAAAGCGAACCACTTCATCCTGAGCCTCACGTCCGTTCCCCGTCACTTCAATCGGTTCGCCAAAAGAAAATCGAACCGGTTTCTCTGGATTGATTGCTCCAAAATCTCGAACGGGCCATCCCTCAGAGCCCCAGGCATCGCTTCGGATCGCCACCGGTACAACAGGCACCCCAGCTCGTTTTGCCATTTTAACACCTATTGAATTAAAATCCTCTGGGTTAAATTTCGAGGCACGGGTTGTTTGAGGAAAGACAATCATGGAGATCCCCTTTTCGAGGCGTTCCATCCCTCCTCCAAGCATTGCTCTCAAATCCTCACGGGGATTCTCTCTCCCAACAACAATCGGATCCTGGGATAGCATCACATGCTTAAAAAAAGGATACTCCACCAAACTTTTTTTCACCACAAAGGTCACCTTTCGATAAGGCCTTATCATACATGGAAGTGCAAAGGTTTCCAAACTGCTCATATGATTCCCCACAAAAACACACGGAGTCTCCAAGCTCGAAAAAGCTCCAATGTTTTCAATCGAAAAGCGGACTCCTACAGATTCCAGAGCGGCTATCGTATACAAACTACTCTCGATCCACTGTTCCGCATCATAACGCCCTTTCTTTGCAAGACGTGCGGCCCTTTGCACAATACCGATCATTTTCGGATAATAAGCCAAACTGGGAAAACAACCCGCAACCCCTCCGATAGATTTCTCTTCCGACCGGTAACTACCTTCTGCTAATTTTTTTCGAACTGATTCCGTGTTAAGCATCGATTCCTTATGTCAGCAATATTGGGGTAAAATCAACCCGCTTTATGAAGAAGGAATGCTCCTGCGCCATCATGCTTTGTTTTCCAAGGGAAACTTGTTTCCCTTTTTTTCAGAGAAAAAAGCCCCTGACTCTCTTCAACAAATGCTTCGACTACACTGAGATTTTCCTCTCGTTCAATACTGCAAGTACTATAGACGATACGTCCTCCAGGTTTCACAAACCGAGCGGCACTTTCCAGCATTTTCGTTTGTAATTCAGCAAGCACACCTATGGCGGAAGAGGACAGCTTCCACTTAGCATCTACCCTGTGCTGAAGCACACCCGTATTAGAACAAGGGACATCAATCAATACCCCATCAAATAGCTGCGGCGCACCCGCTTCCCTCAGAACCTTGGGCTTCAATTCCAAAACATCTGCTTCGAGAATCGATAAAGGAAGTGCTGCGTAACGTTCGAAATTTCCACGCATTCTCTTAATGCGTCGTCCAGGCAGATCAACAGATACCACTCGTCCACTCCCAACTCTCTCAGCTAACTGCAAACTCTTCCCTCCAGGAGCGGCACAAAGATCTAAGATCATTTCTCCCGACTTTGGATCAAGCAACTCTACCGCCAGTCTTGTAGCCGGATTCTGAAGATAGAGTCGGCCTGCTTTAATCTCCGACTTTACGCACTCCCACGAAGAGCCAGTCACTTGATAAAAAGAAGGCCACTCTGTTTGTTTTAAGTAGTCCACTCCGTCAAAAACACCCTCTTCCCTGTCTCCGACGACTCGCCCATATACCTTTGCGGGTTCTTGATTCCACTGTAACAAACTTATCAGCTCATTTCTGCCAAATTCCTTGTCCCAACGTTCAAGCAACCACAAGGGGTGACTATAACGAAGTGATAATGCCTTTAAATCCCCCAGCTCAACCTCCTCCATCTTTGCAAATACCTCGGGAAGACGTCTGAGAACTGCATTCACCAAGCCCACTTCCGCCCGGCTCACCATTTTTTTCGCTTGTTCAACGGAATAATGAACAATCGCCGCAGCTGGCTTTTCGGATGTCCAAAGCTCAAAACTCGCCAACAGCATCAACGCTTGAAGTGCTGGTTTTGGTTTTTTCTTTAGGTTGCACTTCAATGCCTCCTCTAAAAAGAAGAGGTTTCTAACAACCCCAAATAAAACATGGTAGCAACGTCTGCGCTCGATCGAAGGAAAACCTTCCGGTAATTGTTCAACCAGAAAATCGAGACGATTTTTCTCTTTTAGATAGGCCATGAGCAGGCTATGAGCGGCCAACCAACCGGATTTAGAAGTGATATAAGATTTCATTGTCTTCAACGCAGAAGAGAGACACTAATTGACAAGCACCATAAATCCAGACTCTACTAGTCTTTTTTATCAAACAAAACGCGACATATGAATCAAGAAGCTGTTCAAGAGCTATTGAAAAACAAACCTGAGCTGAAATCAGCAAAGGCAAAGCTGGAGGCTATGCAGCCAGGAAGCTATTGTATACACAGAAGCTGGGGGTTTGGCCTCATCAAAGACTACGATAATGCTGATCAGAAGCTCATTATTGATTTTCAAGATAAGCCAGGCCATCGCATGGATCCTGCCTTCTGCATTAATACAATGGAAGTACTTGCAGCAGATCATGTCCTTGCCCGTAGCCAGACTGATAGCGAAGCCATCGAATTATTGATTACCAAGCAGCCAGCGGATTTGGTCATCGAGCTCCTTAAGCAATATCCAAATTTTGCTGCAACGGGCACAGAACTTGAAAGTATCCTCGTTCAAGTCGTCGGAGATACTCGTTTTAAGAAATGGTGGACCGCTACCAAAAAAGTCCTGGCTAAAGATCCGCGCATCGCTACCCCAGCTAAGAAAACGGAATGCTATCTCCTCCGTGAAGAACCTATCAGTGTGGAAGATGAGCTCCTCGCAGAATTTTTAGAAACAAGTTCTGCTCGCAGAAAAATCATTATCGCAGATAAATTACTCGCAGTAGCTGATACCAAAAAAGAGGTGCAAGACCATCTGGCTAAGGTACTTGAGGCCGTTGCCGCAGCGGTCAAAGATAGTAATCAGATTTCATCCGCCGAGCGCCTAAATGGGGCATGGGTAAGAGACGATATCTCAGAAATCACTGGTGTCGAAAATGAATTTGAACCCACTGTTTTTGATCTCGTAGCCGAACCTAGAGACTTGGAAGCGATTGCAGAAGACCTAGCCACAACCCGTCAAACTCGTTTGCTTAAACTGGTTATGGAAGCTCATCCAACCGAATGGAAAGAGATTGTCTTTAACCTCCTCAAAAGTAGCCACGGAAAATTCACTACTGATTGTATTAATTTTCTCCTCGAGCACGCTTCAGCTGAAGCTATCTCCGAGACATTCAGACGTTGGCAAACAGAGCAAAACCTTCGCGCAGATGTTCTTCTCTGGATCGTCAAAAATCGCCATTCACGCAAATTTTCGACTCTACTTCATGGGTTGATCACTCCTCGTTTGCTCAATGCAATCTTCTTTGCCATCGACTACGAAGCCCTTCAAAGCTCCGGAACCAGACGTATTCCTTTGGGAGAAATGCTCAGCGAGGATGACGACCTTATCCCTGACCTCCTTTCAACGGCGGATCCAGAAATCGCCCGGGATCTAGCGAACAGCCTGATGATTAACCAAGGATTTGAAGAACTCACCAAAAAGTCTCTTCTCGCTCGTTTTATCAAAAGCTTCCCGAATGTTCAGTCCCTTGTCGCCGGAAAATCAGAAGAAAAAGATGATCGGCTTTTCGTTTACAAGAAAGCCATGATCGCATGGTGAAAGAATACGAAATGCTCGTTTCCAAGAAAATTCCAGAAAACAGCAGAGCTATTGCTGAAGCTAGAGCACATGGGGACTTGAAAGAGAACTCAGAGTATAAGATGGCAAAGCAGGATCAAACACTCCTCTTGGCTCACAAGTCAAAAACGGAACGAGGTCTAGCCGTCGCACAAATCACTGATTTCACAGAAGCCCCCGTAGATCAAATTGGTATAGGTAATGTTGTAACTATTCTGGATAAAACTTCAAAAAAGACGGTCATATACACTATCCTAGGAGCATGGGACGGTGATCCCGAGAATTCTATTATCTCTTACAAAACCCCGATGGGAGCTAGCCTTCTGTCCCAAACAGTAGGAGATACAGTCACAGTTCAAATCGGTGACAAAGAAAACGTTGTAGAAGTCAAAAAAATCCAACGTTACGTGGATTTGAAAAAGTGATTTTTACAAAAATCATTTCGCCTACCTATTGAAACAACCTTGGGAAATTCTCAAACTTCTCTCTGATCCAACCAGACTCAGACTCCTTACATTACTAAGGATTGAAGAGCTTTCGGTTGCGGAACTGCAGGAGATTATGGGAATGGCTCAATCTAGGATCTCATCCCAATTAGCTCTTCTTCGGAAGGCTGGGATGGTGACAGACCGGAGAGAAGGGAAGAAATCATTCTACTCCCTGAATCCTACTTTAGGGGAGAGAGATAAAGCTCTTCTCGAAGCAGCTCAATTATCCGTCGAAGAAACCCCCGCATTCGACGAAGATAAAAGCAGCTTGGAACGCGTAATAACAAAGAGACGTCAAGTCGCAGAGCAATACTTCAACCTCATAGCAGGACGACTCGGTAAAAACCACTGCCCCGGTCGCTCATGGGAAGCGATAGGGTATTTCCTCCTCCATCTCTTTCCAAAAATAATCGTAGCAGACCTTGGAGCAGGTGAAGGCCTCATCTCCCAACTAATGGCCCGCAGAGCCAAAACCGTCTACTGTATCGATAACTCTCCCAGAATGGTTGAAGTAGGAAAAGAACTCGCCAAAAAAACAACCTATCAAACCTCTGTTATAAACTTGGAGATATTGAAAAAGTTCCTCTTCCGGAAGGCTCCGTCGATTTAGCACTTTTGAGTCAAGCCCTCCATCACGCCGAACATCCACAAATAGCGATAAACGAAGCGTATCGGATCTTAAAGCCAGGAGGTCAGGTAGTGATCCTCGATCTCAAGGAACATTCTTTTGAAAAAGCCCACCAACTCTATGCGGATAGATGGCTTGGATTCAAAGAAAACACGCTTCATCGTTTTCTTAAGACCGTGAATTTCCAAAACGTTGAAGTCACAACGGTTTCCAGAGAATCGGAAGAACCTTTTTTCGAAACCATCTTAGCCATAGGCGTAAAAGGCAGCGACTAGTCTTCTATCTCCGCTTTACAAAGAATTCGCTTCACCCATCTTTTTTTCATAAAAAGCTTTCGCCTGCGCGTAGATTTCCTTCGCACTCGAACAAGCCAACGCAGTTTCCGCTAATTGAACCGCTTCTGAAAATTCCATATTCTGGGTCAGGTATTTCACCGCAGGAATACCTGAAGGCGAAACACTCAGTTCGTCTGCTCCCAAACCTATTAGGAGCGGAACGAGTACAGGATCTCCAGCCATCTCACCACAGATACCCACCTCAATCTTATTTGAATGGCCTGTATCAATAATCGATTTGATGGTTCTCAGCACCCCCAAATGAGTGGGTTCATAAAGATGTGCTACCCGGTCATTGAGACGATCGATCGCAAAAAGATACTGTATTAAATCATTTGTTCCTATACTGAAAAAATCGCACTCTTTCGCGAGGAGGTCTCCAATGATAGCAGCACTCGGAATTTCTATCATACTCCCAACACTCATCTCCTCATCAAAGCCTTCACCCCTAACCCTCAACTCTTCCTTTGCTTCGTCCAACAGAATATTTGCACGAATAAGCTCTTCCGGCCCACTGATCATCGGATACATAACCTTCACGTTTCCAAAAGCACTTGCCCTTAAAATAGCTCGTAACTGGTTTTTGAAAATATCCGTATGCTCCAAACAGAATCGAATAGCCCTGAAACCCAAAAAAGGATTGGCCTCCTGCTCCGAGAAATAAGTCTCATTTTCTAACGCTTTATCTCCACCCAAATCCAAGGTTCGGATAATGACAGGCTGTGATTTAAAAATCTCCGCTACTTTCTTATAAACGGAGAATTGCTGCTCTTCATCAGGAAATTCAGACGTCCCCAAAAATAAAAATTCAGTACGAAATAATCCCACTCCATCTGCTCCTGTCTCCTGAGCAGAAATCGCCTCATCAGCACTTTCAATATTAGCCAATAATTTGATTTCTTTGCCATCCTGGGTTTTGGCAGGTAAGCGTGCATTGGAAAGAAGCTTCTTTTCAAAACTCTTATGCTCCAGTTCCATTTTGCCATAGCGAGTCAGAGTTTCTTCTGAAGGCCGCACAATAACCAAGCCCTCATAACCATCGACAATCACCCAGTCTCCACTCTGCAGCCGACTGGTGGCATCCCTCAAACCGACAACAGCAGGTACCTTCATCGAACGAGCCA
>JAESUN010000044.1 GCA_016763045.1 Opitutaceae bacterium
AAAGTAGTCAAGCTATTACAGCAAGAAGAAGTAGTGGCTATGTATCGGGTAGTGATTGCGGAAGTCGGTAACAACCCTCAATTAGCCCAATTATTTTATGAGGCGGGCCCCTTGCAAAGCATGAATATTCTGACTAATTATCTACACAGCCAAAAGGAATTGAGCCTTAACCAAGATGACGCATCTGTGTGGGCGACAACCTTTTGTAATATGTTAAAAGGTGAATATCATTTTCTTAGTCTTTTAGGTTTACCTTACGCCCTGAGTGACATTCAACAAAGAGAATTGGTCACAACAGCGGTCGCCAACTTTCAAAAATTATTACTGAAATGAAATACCTAACTGAGACACGATGTCAGCATTTGAAATAACAGATCTCGAGTATCGTTATACCAACGCATCTAGTTTTGCACTTCAAGGTATTAATATTCATTTAAAGACCGGACAATGCCTTGGATTAATTGGTCCTAACGGGTCGGGCAAGTCCACACTTTTATCCATCTTATCAGGCTTGCTTACACCTACCTCCGGTACCGTTCATTTCGGTCATAATGACGGCTTAACACTGGCCAAATTTGTACAAAAAAATGTGGCCTTGGTGCCACAAGAATATGCCTTTTATGCCCAATTGAGTGTTGAGCAAAATTTACAATATTTTGTCAGTCTTTGTGGGTTTAACAGAACTGAACGTCAATTAAGAGTGTTAACCGTTAGTCAACAATGTCAGTTACAAGCCGTCATCGGTCAAAAGGCAAAGTTCCTTTCTGGCGGTTACAAACGCAGATTAAACTTGGCGATTGCCTTGTTAAAAGACCCTAAAATACTTTACTTAGATGAACCAACTGTAGGAGTTGACCCGGTTTCCAGAGGAAACATACTTTCGCTACTCAGTGAATTAAAGAGTCAAGGGAAAACCATTGTTTACACATCTCATTTATTAGCCGAAGTGCAAAATATAGGTGACGAAATTGTGATGTTAAATCAAGGAAAAGCCCACTACTTGAATCTAAATAATGGACCGAATGAACATAAGCGTTTATCCGTTGAATTTGCTCATTCTCTGTCAGATAGTTCGATTAATCAGTTATCGTCATTGCCCATGAAAGTCGAATATAAAGACAAACATATTGAAGCCTATATTAGTTCGCCTGAAGAATTGTTTTCTATGCTCACATTATTAAACCACTGGAAACACGATATTCTTAACATTCATTATGATCAAACCTCATTGACCCAATATTACTTAAATCATATGGAAAAAAATGATATTACAGAGTATTAAAAAGGAATTTATCCTAGTATTCAGTGACTTGCACAGTGTGGCAGTGCTGCTCATCATGCCCGTCATTTTCATGTTGATAATGACCTTTGCCATGAGTGAGCGTCAAGACGATATGACGCAAAATATTCAGATAGAATTCAAAACAAACAGTGAATTCGAACAGACGCTATTTGCGCAATACTTAGCGCAATTTGGTTATCAAATTGGCCCAAAAATACCGAAAGCAAGCGCCAATTTAGTGCTACAGCCAAACTTAAAACAGCAGCTATTTTCTGGTTTAAATAACGCCTTAATTCAGATTGAATTTGAATCTTCTACTTCACCGGCAATTCAGGCCTTAATCAATCAACATGTACAATTGGCCTTCGCACGATTAAAGCTCCATTTGTATATGCTGGATACCGAAGAGATAAGTGAAAGTCTACCTCTAGACAAGCAAATGGCACTCATTAATCTGCAAACCGATACCTCAGCGTACATCAAGATAACAAGCGATCATTTGCAGTTACCGGTTGTTAGTTACAGTGTGCCTTCTTGGTTAATATTTGGCGTGTACTTTATTGTTTTACCCATTTCATTGACGCTGTTAAATGAAGTGCAAAATTGCACCTTGATAAGGTTAAAAACGTTTCCGGTTAATTTGCAGCATTACTTTTTAGTCAAGTTATTGGCTTTTTATCTCTTTAGTTTAGGGCAATTTATTCTACTGAGTTTAATAGGTTGGCGACTCATTCCTTTATTGGTTGATTTGCCACCTGTGCCTTATAACCAAATATGCCAACTGGTTTGTACTGCTTTAGTAGTGAGTTTAGCCGCAGTGAGCTTTGCGTCTATTATTGCCTCACTGGTGCGCAGTTTTGAGCAAGCCATCGTACTCGGAGGTGGGGTCAATATTATAATGGCGGCTTTGAGTGGTTTTATGGTACCAATTGATATCATGCCTAGTACCCTACAACAAATAGCCCAGTTTTCACCGATGTTTTGGTCGGCCCAATTGGTTAAAGGCACTATGTATGGCCATTTTAGTCATGAGCATTGGATAAGTGTCATCTATTTACTTGTATTGGCGACAATATCACCAACAATATCGGCATTATTATTTAGTCGAAGAATAAGGGGGCTTTCATGGAATTAGAAGAACTAAAAGCACAATTAAAACAATTAATTGTGGTCGAATGTGACAAAGAAGACGACATGACTTGGCAAGATATTGAGGATGATGAACCTCTATTTGGCAAGCAATCTAAAGTGGGTCTAGATTCCCTCGATGCGCTACAACTTGCCTTAGTACTAAAAGAACATTTTGGCATAAAAGTAGAAGGCTCTAAGGAGTCCCGTAAACACTTGCAATCCATCAATAGCATAGTTGAGTATATTCAAACGGCAGAGCTTGCCAAGTAATATGCCTGTATATATTCATTCCAGTGTATCCCATAGTGCTTGTGGTAATAGTCATTTAGCGCCGCCACTTAGGTTTACAACTGAGCCAAATACCCAGCTAGACATTGCTTGCGGCGAAGAGATAGAGCAACACATCCGCTTCTTTGCCATGGATAAAGTAGCAGCGGATACCAGCGAAGCACGACTATTCAATAGTTTAGCAGGTGTTATGCAACAGCTGATTCAAAGCAGCGGATTAACGCCCGAAGCACTGGCTAAAACCGCACTATTACTCGGCTCTACTTCCCTAGATATCGGCACATTAAGCCCTTCAGTTGGTAAAACCGTAGAATTGCCAAAAATTGACCGACTAAGTCAATTTTTGCAGACGAAATTTAGACTTCATCCCTTTCATTTAG
>JAESUN010000399.1 GCA_016763045.1 Opitutaceae bacterium
GTCTGGCCTACATTGATCGACTAATGTATGCCCGCTCAATGGGTGGGGATTGGTACAATGAGACCATGACGAGTTCTGGCCTTGGTAGCCCGATTTTTGAAGAGGTGTATGAGATGATTTATCGATGGATCAATGAACTCCGGATCGTTCCGACTCTTGCCGCAAGACAAGCGCTCTCCTCCGACACGGGATCTGGTGTGACACGGGCTGATATGCATTTATTTGCCAAAGGGAACCTGGGGTTAATTACGGCGGGGCGCTGGGCGGTGATGCATTTTAGGCTAGTCGGACCTACTAATTTATCGGTCTGTGAGATTCCGTATGCTGAATTTCGCAACACTCTTATGATGTCAGGAGTCGGAGCGGTTTACGCGGGGTCAAAACACAAAGAATTGGCGTATTATTTCATGAAGTTTTATGCCAGTGAGAAATATAACCGGCAAATCATTGAAAATGGAGATGGACTACCCCCTGTCCCACGTTTTGCAAAAACGGAGGCTTTTTCACGACCTCCGAAGCACCCGAATGAGTGGGGGATTCATGATCGTATTTTAAAAATGGCGACGGAAATTGCGATACCTGTCTCATCTAGCTTGTATGTTCTGGACAGTTTCTCCAGGCGCCAAGAGGACAGTTCTTTTGATAAAGCCATTGCAGGTCGCACTTCAGTCAAAGAGGCGTTGAAATTGGCTGCTCGGATGGTGAATGATGATATCGTAAGGAAGGTGAGCGAGTCATCAAAGCTACGGCTTGGGTATGAACAAGGGCTTGAGGATCAGAAGGAGATTGAGAGACTTCGTAGAGGGGGTGAATTGGTTCCGCTAGGTTTAATCACTAATCCGTTCTATCGTCGCTACTATGTGGAAAAGGGTTGGTCGTTACCGGAAGGTTCTTAGATAGAAGAATAACCCCTTGAGGTTTTTTTGAGATGGAGGTTCTGTAGGTTTCCTATTTTTTGTAAACTGAACCCTCCATTATTTGAAATTCCTTTTTCATAGTATTTTTCTATTCCTGATCGCGGCGAGTGTGGTTACCTATCTCTTTCTCTCTGATTCAAAAAAAGATAAGCCCGTTGTTCATTGGGTTGCCAGTGCGACTGAGGTCCGAAAAGCACAGGCTGAAACATTTTATCGTTGGTTGGAGAAAAATGACTATCCTGATATTGAGATCCAGTTTGATGCCCAATCTAAGGCCTCCGATATCGTTAAAACGATTGTTCAGGGAGTGTCGGGAGTGGCAAATGACATTCTTGATTGTAATGGCGAAACGTTAAGATTGTACCAATCAATTGGGCTCATAAACGACCTGACGGAGGTGGCCAAGGAAATGGGGTTTGAGGGAGCGATGACTTATCCTGGAGTTCAATCGGATCTGTATGTGGATGGCCGCCAGTTTGCCTTTCCTCGGAATGTGTCAACGGGCTTCTTTTGGGTAAACGTGGATGCTTTTGACAGGGTGGGGATGGCTGTTCCTCCGGATATTTGGACGATTGATGAATTCGAACGAATGGGGCAGGAGTTTGTTGAGAGATCTAATCAGAAAGGAAAGCACCAGACTGTATTCTTCAGGAGGCATTTTACTACTCAGGATAGGATTTTGATGCTTCGATCCGGTGGAGTGGATTTTTTTAATGAAACGTTAACCAAGTCGAACTTGGAGCATTTTACGTATGCGGATACCTATGAAACGATCTATCGATGGACTCATGATCTATATATTATTCCTACGTTAGCGCAATCGAAAGAGTTGGTGACGGGTACTGGAAGTGGGGTTTCAAATATATATATTCATCTGTTTGCCAACGGGAGTTATGGCTTAATGCCGGGTGGTCGTTGGGGGTTGATGTATTTTCGAGAAATAGGGTTTAAAAATCTGTCTGTGAGTGAGCTTCCCCATAATGGGTTTCGGAATTCTGATTTTGGAATAGGAGCGCCGGCTGTTTATGAGGGTGCAGACGAAAAAGAGGCTGCTTATTACTTTATGAAATTTCTCGCGAGCGAAGAGTACAATATGGATATTGTGAAAAATGCAGATGGGTTGCCCCCGATCCCTAAATATACAAGAACGGAAGAATTTCTACGTCCGCCCGATCATCCCAGTGAGTGGGGATTGCACGATAGGATACGGCAGATAGCTGAAGAGATCGCGATCGTTCGTTCCAAGAGCCCGTTCATTATTTCGGATACCATCAATCGATTGGAGAAAAATGCCTTTGAGAAATTCGAGGCAGGTCGTGTTTCAGCGAAAGAGGCCTTGAGGGACTGCGCAGGACGGATCGAAAAAGAGATCGTGCGGAATGCAGGCAAGTCTGCAAAGTTATCTCTCCGATATGAGAAAGGCCTTCGCGATCAAGAAGAGATAGAAGGACTTCGGAAAGAGGGGAAACTGGTTCCGTTAGAGTTGATTACCAATCCGTTCTATCGTCGCTACTATGTGGAAAAGGGTTGGGCGTTGCCGGAGAGTTCTTAAACACCCTCCTAGACAGAAGAATAACCCCTTGATGTTTCTTTGAGATGGAGGTTTTGTAAGTTCCCTTTCTTTCAGTCATCCCAGCAACTCCTGACTACTTGAAATTTCTCTTTCGAAGTTTTTTACTAATCCTGATAGTGGCGAGTTTTGTCACCTATTTTTTTCTGCCTGATTCGAAAGGAGATCGACCGGTTGTTCATTGGGTTGCGCATGAGATTCCAGTTAGCAAAGCCAATGTTGAGGTATTTTATCGTTGGCTGGAGAAAAATGACTATCCTGAGATCGAGATCAAATTTGACACCCAGGCGAAATCTACCGATCCACTAAAAACGATTGTTCAAGGCGTCTCTGGAGTGGCAAATGACATTCTCGAATGTTACGTTGGGCGGGTGAGTTTATTCCAGTCAATTGGGCTCCTAAACGATCTAACGGAGGTGGCTAAGGAAATGGGATTTGAAGCGACGATGACTTATCCAGGAATACAGTCTGCCCTGTCTGTGGATGGTCGACAGTATGCTTTTCCTCGGAACGTGGCATCAGGTTTTCTTTGGGTAAATGTCGATGCCTTCGACCGTGTGGGGATGTCTATTCCTCCCGATGTCTGGACGATTGATGAATTTGAAAAAATTGGTAGGGAGTTTGTCGAGAGATCTAATCAGACAGGAGAGCGCCAGACTGTATTTTTTCAGAAGGATTTGGTCATACAGGAAAGGTTGGTGATGGTTCGATCCAATGGAGTGGATTTTTTTAATGAGACGCTAACTCAATCGAATTTGCTGCACCCTGAGTATACCGAAAATTATGAAACGATCTATCGATGGATTCATGATTTGCACATTGTTCCGACAGCCGCGCAGTCTAAAGAGCTAGTGACCAGTACAGGGGAAGGGTTGGGTTTTGTGTCCATTCATTTGTTTGCCAACGGGAGTTATGGTTTAATGAGGGGCGGCCGTTGGGGCTTTATGTTTTTTCGAGAAATTGGTTTTAAAAATTTGTCGGTGAGTGAGCCTCCTCACGATGGGTTCCGGAATGCTGGATTTAATTTTGGTGCGCCAGCTATTTATGAGGGATCTGCCGAAAAAGAAGCTGCTTATTATTTCATGAAGTTTCTGGCTAGCGAAGATTACAATATGGAAATTGTGAGAAATTCGGATGGATTGCCTCCATTACCTAGATATGCATACACGGAAGAATTCCTGCGCCCACCCGATCATCCAAGTGAGTGGGGATTGCATGAAAGAATACGGCGGATTGCTGAAGAGATAGCCATCGTTCGTTCCGAGAGTCCCTTCATCTTGTTGGATACCATAACTCGAATAGAGAAGAATGCCTTCGATAAATTTGTGGCAGGTCGTGCTTCAGCACAAGAAGCCTTGAGCGATTGCGCTGAAAGGATCAAAAAGGAGATGGAGAGAAATGCAGGAAAGTCTTCAAAATTGGCCCTTCGATTTGAGAAAGGCCTTCGTGATCAGCAGGAGATTGAGAGACTGCGAAAAGCGGGTGAATTGGTTCCCTTAAAATTGATCAGTAATCCATTTTATCGCCGTTATTATGTCGAAAAAGGGTGGTCTTCTCCTGATGGGTCTGAGATAGAAAAATAACCCCTTGAAATTTTGTTGATATGAAGACTTTGTAGGTTTTCTTTCCCCAAAGTGAGTAACCCCTGACTCTTTGAAATCTGTTTTTTATAGTGTTCTTCTAACCCTGATTGTAGCGAGCGTTGCTACCTATTATTTCTCCTCCGAGTCGGAGAGAGATAAACCTGTGGTGCATTGGGTTTCAAATCCGACTCCAACTCGCAAAGCCATGGTTGAAACTTTTTATCAGTGGCTGAAAAAAAATGATTACCCTGAAATTGAGATCAAGTTTGATGCGCAAGCAAAGAGTTCTGACAAAGTTAAAACGATTGTTCAGGGAGTCTCTGGAGTCGCCAATGATATCCTCGACTGTTATATTGGGATATTAAGCTTGTACCAATCTATTGGGCTCTTAA